>DATHAW010000189.1:0-7230 GCA_035296465.1 Spirosoma sp. | reverse complement strand
AATCAAGCTTACAATGCTTCCTTACCCGCAGGCAGCGATTTAAAGACGGTGTTAAGTACCGGGCTGTATGGAAGCAACCATAGACCACTAACTGAAGCGTTGTCTGATTCATCTCCAGAAGGTCAGTCAATCGGCTCTTTGCGTTTCACTCAGGCACCAGACCATTCTGCTCAACACGAGTTTACGATTAGAATCGAGTTGAGCCGGGGGCCAGTCTTCACGTTAAAGACAAAACCAATAACGGTTACACCTTGATTGAACTGCGGTATCTGTGACAGGCACCAAGCATAGACTATTTGCTCCCCTTTCCAAACTACAATGTGGCCTGTTTTTATCACTTTTATAGGGTAGCGTTTGACTTGGCGGCAGTGGTGGCACAGGGGCATCAATAAGAGCCTGTTAGTGCAGATCTTCCAAAACGAGTTGAGGCAACTGTACGACCTCGAACCAGTGTTTGCAAAAGGCTTCTACGCTATGTAGGGCATTGGGTTTAAGCATTACTGAATTGGCTCCAGCTTCATAATAGTGGGTCACCTCACTGTCGGACATATCACCTGTCCAGATCACGATGGGTATCCGCCGAAAGGTAGACGATTGCATGAGCCAAACCAAGAACTCATACCCATTCATCAGGGGCATATTGGCGTCTACAATGAGCAAATGCGGTCGTAATCCGCCCATTAACTTTTCTATCGCTTCTATTCCGTTTTCCGCAAAGGATAACGTAACATTCTCATGGCATTGCTTGATACGTTCAGCTAATAATATAAAATCGTCATCGTCGTCATCGACGATTAGTATAGAATAATTCATATGTTGAGCATTTCAAGACGTTGAGCATTTTGAACGATCAAAAGTAGGGTTTACGCTAAAAGCTATCAATACCATACAGTAGTAAATACTACCGGCAAGTAAGTAATCTTAAGGCTGGGTGTTAGTGATATACCCCACTAAACTATTATTAACTAAAGGCCTGACACAGTAGCCAGTGTTTGTACGAGCCTTTTTTTGTAACTACATTTATCGCTAATCTTACAGATATTCATCTGTTGTAGTGGTTTCATTGACCTTTGCCAGTTGATTATATAACAGAAGCCTACGGCAGTTTGTAAAGGCCTGCTTATCTCAACGTTTTGTTGGAGTGTGTATAGCAAAGCCAGCGAGCAATCTAAACCGCTGATTATGCTGTACTTGTCTTGGCTCACCGTTTCCTGACTACACTGTTATGAAATCTACGAATACCACCCCTATTTGGATTGTTGACGACGACGAAGACGATCAACTGTTTATCCGTTCAGCCTTTGAACGGCATTGTCCCCCAATCAACGTTTTGGCACTTAACGACGGGTCGGAACTCTTATCCAGTCTGGCGGAATGCATTGAACCGCCCCGGCTGATTTTGCTGGATATTAACATGCCCCGTAAAAATGGATTTGAAACGCTCCGCGAATTGCGCAGTAACCCTGATTTTGCTGATTTGCCCGTTGTTATGTTAACAACCTCATCCGAGGAAGACGACCGTAAACGTTGTTTAGCATTAGGGGCTAACAACTTTCTGACCAAACCGCTCACCTTTGATCAGTTAGACCCACTAGTTAAATCATTAATCAACGAATGGGATTTAGTCTGTTAACATTAGGCTAATTTCCTCTTTTCAGTTAGTAGAGTATAAATAGGTTACGTAAATAGCCGGTCGTACTTGATCGGCTTTTTCTATGTTGGATCATACGGTTCAAGTGGGTAGTAATCGCATGGCTAAACTGTTAACCGTTCTAGTTGGGATTCATCAGGGCGGCAGATGCTACCAGGATTTGCCACCCATTCTGCCAATGTACGAACGATAAGGGGGCGGGCTGGTTGTTGGGGTGGGGGCGGTTTATTAGGATAAATTGGCTTTGTCAGGCCATAGCGGATACCGTCCCGAATAGTTTTCTGTGACTTGCTGAATGTTGGCCATTCACTCGCTACGATTTCAAGTGCATAAACCGCGTTCTGCTCATCCATCCGGCCCGCTGCTACGTAGCCACCCGCTACCGTAGCCGCCTTTAACAGCGTAGCGTGCCGCTGGCCTTCTCCTGCTGTCTGTGTGAAGCGAAATTTTAGACATAAAGAACCTATAAAAGAAGCAACTGTACGGCTTCACCATCTGGCAACTCCTTTTAAAGAGTTTGTTGAAAAGAAAATAAAAAGTGTTAACTCTAAACCTTAATTTGCAAGTATATCAAGTATATATAGTCCAGCCAGCACCTTTACACCGGACCACTTTTAAGAAACAAAACAGCCGCCAGGTCTATACTCACCGGCTGTTTGCATATCTATCCACGCGTAAAGAACTATACCTTATAGAGCCGGCTCACCTCACACCAGACGGTCTCGTGCCGGTTGGCGGCCTGCTGAATTAGTTTTTCGAGCAGCTGCACGGTCTTCCTGCTTTCCCACACGCGCCAGTAACCCAACTTGTCCTGATCGGGATTGATGCCCGGGAGCAAACAGCCTTCGGTATTAGTCACGTAGTTTCCCGCATGGATCCTAATGCCCTCGAAGCCGGGCACGTAAAGCAGCTGCGGCATATCGTGGCCAAAGCGATTGGAGAAGGTGAGGTCGCTAAAGAGATTTGCGATGCTGAGTTTACGGTTAGTGAAAATAACCGCTTTGCCCGATTTAAAAATCTACGTAAAGAACTCATTCAGTTGGCGGCCATTTTCGTCGCTAGGGTAGAGAGTCTGGAACAAAACGAACTTCAATCTGGGTATCAATTAAGGCCGCTTTAGGTCTGGATTATAAATTGAGGGGAACTGCTAATCCATATTTGACACACAATGAATTTATTTTCAACGATCAGCTACAACTATTTGGGTGATCGAATGACGGACCCGGCCCTGAAAGGTGCCACTTGCACGGCCGTTCGTCGCACCGACGGTAAGTGCGTACGGGGCCGAAATGGCTCAATGCTGTTATTTTTCAAATCCGGGCGCGTGGCTGTGGTGATCGGCCGGCTACTGCGGAAGGTTTTGTCAGAAGAGGAAACCCATCCTAATGACTGAGCATTTACCGGCTAAAT
The DNA here is from genome assembly GCA_035296465.1 of Spirosoma sp. Classification (GTDB taxonomy): domain Bacteria; phylum Bacteroidota; class Bacteroidia; order Cytophagales; family Spirosomataceae; genus Spirosoma. Next base: position 4,169 of record DATHAW010000189.1, on the reverse strand, counting down.
TATGTCCAGAATGGGTTGAGGGCATTACGTATTTAGTGTTTCAAAATAGAATACGACGGGCTTTGGCACTTCCTCGATCAACCCGTAACGTTTGGCCACCCTGTATTGGACCGAGTAGCGATTCAGCGAGTTCATGAATTTAGCGATCATAGCCCTGAACTCTTCCAGCGAGCTGGTATGCTTATTGATGTTGCAACTGGCACAGGCAGGCATTTGATTATCAATGTGTAGCCGTTCGGGGTGCTTACACGTACCGTTGTAAATGTATTTTCGTTTTTTTCTGCACCATACCTTATTGCGCAGGATCGGCTTTACTTCATCAACATGCCATCCCTTAGTAAGCTCCTCACCACAGTAGGCACAACGTCCCCCGTATTTATTGAAAATCAACGCTCGCTCTTTCTTAGTGGTCATCCTTTCATGTATAGACATTGATGGTAACAATAAGCCAAAAAAGCAGCTAAGGAGCAAGACCTAACCGTATCAGGAGGTATTCTGCTATGAATTAGTCTGTACAAACTTAGACGTGGAAAAGGTGCCCACGCCTATCAAACAGCCTTCTGCCCGTATTCATCCTTTTTACAGTAGAGGTTGTCGCAGGGCCACAGGTGCAGCATCTGGTTTTGACCATTTTCGGTTAAATACGTGATTGGAGAGAAACATAACTATCCCCAAGATATTGGTGTGCACGTAGAAGCCTTATCCTTTTTCATGCGGCAAACCCAGTGAATTGTTGATCAACAAATCAATCTCTACTAACTATACAGTTTACATTATTTCAATTCACTCAACCAGGTGCGCGCCATGTCACGAGCAGCCAGAACCGGCTCGCGGCCAATGCGGTAAAGGAGTTTCCATTCGCTGGATTGGTTGCTGTATTCGTCACGGACAAACTCCAGTTTGTGCCCTTGATTTTCGACTTTAGCATTAAAATCGACTGATTCAGCCAGCTCAATAAATTCACGAAGCCGCTTTTTGATTATAAGATTCGGGTTAGCACTGGCCCTATACTGTGCAAGCCGGGTATGGTATTCAGCAGCACTGGCTTTATTTTTGGCCAGCCTCGTTGGCTCGTCTTCCAGTCCCTGATTTAATTGTCTGGCCATGTAGCGACTTATAAAGGCAATATAGTTCGTCTTGAACTCATCGGGTTTGGTATTGGCCAGTGGCTGTAAGTTTCTTAACACCATCAGGTCTCGGGTTAGCATGGCCTTACCCGGCGCATCGGCGGTGCTCATTTGCTGCTGAAGTTTCGCCATTTGTTGCTGAAGCATCTCAGCCAGCATAGCCGGAGGCATCTGGGAAAAGACGGCCCTGGTTTGCGATATCTGCTGATCAATGGCATCCTTGATATCGTTCATTGTTGCAGTCTGGGCATGTATTGACTCGGCTGTCTGTTCCTCACTGACTTGGTATTTATGACGCAGCCAGCCGTCGTAGCGATTTCGAAAAAGGGGCGACTCAACATAAGTACGTACCACTGCGCCTATGGCGTGCACGGCTGAGACCCGCGCCCCCGCCGAAAGTTGCTTTCCAACCCGACGCACATGGTCAGGTAGGTCAATGGAAGGCTCCTCTGATGTGAGTTGATAAAATGCCTGATCATGAACTTGATCAGTTGTTATTTTCAGGTCTGTTACTACATCAGCAGGATTGGCAGCTACAAAAAGAGCGCCTATCGGTACGAGAAAATACACTAACTTTTTCATGGGTGTTTTGGGAGAGGAAGTTGTATAACGTAATCAAAATTGGCAGGGTGGTAACGCCAAACCAGTGCCAGACTGGTTAAAGTGGAATTTGTAGGGCATGAAACGAAAGAAGACCGCCCCAAAGCGGTCTTCTTTCCACAACATCAGTGGGCGACTGGTTAATTTGGTATCAACGGTAGCGTTACTACGAAGCTCTGACCGTCGTCGTGCACCAGCGGCTGAATTTGACTTAGAATCCGGTATTTGGTCAGGATATTACTTAAACCGACACCATTGCTTACTACACGACTGCTTTTGCGTTGAAGGTTGTTGCGCACCATTAGCCTGGCCTGCTCGTCGGTTTCAATGGCAATGGTAAGGGGTTGTCCAGGCAGGATTACGTTATGCTTGACCGCATTCTCTACGAGTAATTGTAGCGTCAGCGGAGGTAAGTGGTAGTTTACGTACTGGGGATTGATACTCGTGATCAGTTGTAGGCCCTGACCGTGGCGGGTCTGGAGCAAGTGATAGTAGGAGTAAATGAAGTCGAGTTCGGCCGATAAGGGAGTTAAATTCTGCTCATTTGAACGTAGTAGATATCGATAGACGCTGCTTAGTTCATCCAGAAAGGCATGAGCCTGTTTGGGATCGTCGTCAATGAGCGCGTCCAGTATATTCAGGCTATTGAACAGAAAGTGAGGATTAACCTGCTGCTTGAGTGCTTCGAGTTCGCTGTGTAACTGGGCTTTTTTGAGTTGTTCCGACTCAATAAAATAGCGTCTCCACTGCTCAAATGCATTTATGCCTTCGTAGATGGCCGTTACCAACACGACCATAAAGAATACGAACAGCAGTGCCCATATCCGGCGTTGCATGGGCACTGTATAGCCAACCTGCTCATAAATCCATATAACCAGTAGGGTGGTTAGTAAGGAGACGATGTTGGCTAGAGAAGCTGAAATAAGGATGCGAACAGTAAAGTGCTGGTAAGATGGGTACCGCTGGTGTGCCCATAGCGCAATGGCGTTGTTGATAAACCAGTGGCCGAAGTAAAAAGCAAACGAAATACCCGTAGTGATAATGAATACCTGCCAATCGCTTACGTAGCGGCTCTGCAATAGAATAGTGTTTATAAGCAGCAGAAAGATGGGCAGGACAGCAAGCCGCACCAACTTGTCTTTCTGAGTGTACACGAATTTTGTCACGGGCCTGATCCGGCTAACTGTTTCATGGCCAAGATAATGAATTGAGCCGAGGCAAACAATTAGGCGTAAGTTGGTCAATATTAACGGGCAGTTGACGGTCACACCCGTAAATTTACGGGTGTGACCGTCAACTGCCCGTTTTTTCAATCAGGGCTATACTTGAGCCAGCAACGGCTGACCAACTTAACGCTTGCCCAGCGGAATTAAGTAGCCTACTGATACCATAGCATTCTGGGGCTTTACGTGCGAATTGTTACTGCCATCCGAGAACAGATAACTGTAGCGACCTTCCAGCATAATCGTGCCCATTCCTGCTTTTAAGGCTACCCCAGCTCCACCAGACGCCCCGTAAGCCAGTTGTCCCTGGCTTGTCATGTCTATACGTTGCGAATCCGATTCGCCCCCTTCCCGCACCGAGATTGTTCCGCTCATCGCGTACGTAGCAACCGGACCTCCATTGACAAAGAAGCGTAGTGAGGGTTTGCCAAAACTGGCTTTCAGCAGTATAGGCACTTCCACGAGGTTATACTTAATTTGTAGATAGTCGTCGCCATACGTCATTCGAACGCCGTATTGACTAAACAGGATCTCCGGCTGCACCGATAACGTTGGTCCGCCAAAGTTGAACACTATACCTCCGTGAAGTCCTGTTACACGGGCCAGTTTTATTCCTTCACCCAATTCCGTTACATCGACACCGCCCATCGTAGACGAGTTGCCACCTACCCGAAAACCAATTTTAAACCGGCTTTCTTTGACGCGAACTGGTGGCAATTGAGAAATAGGTGGATTTTGTGCCTGGACCTTTACTGGGGATGACTGAGGAACGGGCTGCGGCTGAACCGTTGTGGCACCCGACCCCACGAAAGAACTCGTAGCAGGGGCGTGGGTCGCGACCGACTTACCGGCTGAAGCAGATGCGTTGGTTGGTGCCGTGGTAGTCCGGACAACTGCCTGACGCGTGGGCGCCTGCCGCACAGCCGTTGAGTTGGACTTGCGGTAGGCCGGTTTGGTTTGTGCCGACAAGCTAAAGGGCACAACTGAGATGGAGAGGAGTAAGATGAGATACTTCATTGGAACATTAGTTTTTAGTTGTTTACGGCTCCAAAGTTGAAAGCTCCCATTCCTACGACCAGTGCCAAACCCGGCGAAGTGACATTTCGGCGGGATGAAATGAAATATACTCGGTTAAGGCAATTCTGGCTACAAGCGATTTTTTAGGTTTCGCCCAACTGATTGGATAGGGAGTAACGACAAATAGGTTGTGGTGATCCCT
>DATHAW010000188.1:0-10216 GCA_035296465.1 Spirosoma sp. | reverse complement strand
GCAGATGATTCAGAATGATGGAGGGCGCGGGCAGTTTGTGTCACACCAGCCGACGCGGTTAACTATCTGGCACTCCCTGCTAACGAATGAAGCCGATGCTACCTGGATTTTTTTGCCGTGGGAAGGCGTAGAGGCCGATATAAAAGGCATTGAACTCAACCAGTTCCTGCTGGACGATTACGAAATTCCGTATGGCTACAGCCCCGTGCTTACTGCGCACCGCGACTGGACCGACGGAAACGCCGATGCGCTGCGCCGGTTTATGGAGGCTACATCGGCCGGGTTCCGCTTCGCGGTCGAAGACCCCGACGAAGCGGCTCAGTTGCTTATGGAAACGGCGAAGCACCCAACGCTGAAAAACCGGAATTTTGTGGAGCAGAGCCAGCAGGTAGCGTCTGGTTATTATCTGGATGGCGAAGGACAGTGGGGCTTTATGCATCACAGTGTCTGGTCGTCGTTTGCCAACTGGCTGATCCGTAATCACCTGCTCGTAGACAACGATGGCGAGTTGATTCAGCGCATTGACGTGAGGAAATTGTTCACCACTGAATTCCTGTCAGAAGTGCCGGTAGTGATTCGGTGATAGGAGAGTGCTGGCAACGTACAGGGTGTTCATGAGGGTTAATAAACGCGGTTACCAGGCCCGTGGTGTACTAACTAACCCCCAATAGTAGCCATCGATTCACTGACTGGGACCGCACCGGCAGACTGACCGGACCGAATCCCGCGGTTTTGTTCGGCGTCGAAGCCCGTCGCAGGTCGATGGGCAAACGCCCGCAGGAAAGCAGCTGTCAGTTCATCATCGCTGTCGTCCCGGCGCAGCAACGCCCGTACATCGAGTACGCCATCATCGTAAAGGCAGGTTTTCAGCGTTCCCTGGGCTGTTAGCCGGATACGGTTGCAGGTGCCACAGAACGTCCGGCTGAAAGCGGCAATGATGCCAATGGTGCCCTGATGGCCCGGAACCTGGTAGTGGGCTGACGTAGAGAACGGTGGGTCGGGCAGTTTTTGCAGGTCCGGGAAGTGGGTCCGCAGTTCATCGACAATGCGATGATGGGTCCAGCGCAACACCGGATAATGGCTCCCTTCACCATTGAATGGCATCTCTTCAATAAATCGAACATCGACGGGGCTGGTTCTGGTCAGATTGGCCAGCGGAACCAGGTCTTGGGTGTTCTGACCGTCCATCACAACGGCATTGATCTTGGTTTGAATGCCCGCAGCCAGCAGGGCGTAAAGGGTATTGAGCACAGCGGGCAGCTCATCGCGACGGGTGATTTTATAGAACCGCTCCCGGTCAAGGGTATCCAGGCTCAGATTCACCGCTTTCACGCCTAGTGCAGCCAGCTCGGCTACGTGGGGGGCTGTCAGCACACCGTTTGTGGTCATGGACAGATCGGTCAGCCCATCAACGGCCGACAGGCGGTGCATGAAGGCCATCAGGCCCGACCGCACAAACGGCTCCCCGCCCGTGATTCTGACTTTCGAAACGCCTAATCGGGCCAGTATCCGCACCAGCCGTTCCATTTCTTCGTAGGTCAGCAACTGCTGTTTGGGCAGGTACTTTATGCCTTCTTCGGGCATGCAGTAAAAGCAACGCAGGTTGCAGCGATCCGTTACGGCAAGCCGGAGGTAAGTGATCGGGCGGTTGTGGTTATCAAAAATCATACGGTATCTGCCTAACACAAATATACGGTTTTTGATTGCACTGGTCCCATGTCGTTCTGAAAGAGCCACCGGGCACATTTAGCACCTGCCGCTACATTTAGCCGGTAGACTGTCAGCGCCAGACGGCCGTTACGCAGAGCAATGGCCTGAACACTCACTATATCGGGCTAAAAATTCTTAATTATTTGCCGTATAAGTCTTATTTTTGGATAAGTTTACCCTGCTCTCCGTGAAAAAAGTCCTCTCCGTTGGTCTTACCATGCTCCTGCTCTGCCACACGCTGGCCTACGTGCTGGTGTGCCTTGGTGCGTGGTGGCAGGCAGAGCACGACCTCTCCGAGAAACTACGGGTCTACCGGTCGGTTGATAGTATCGTCGAGTTTCAGGTTCCGCTGACCAACCGGCCAGATGTGGGTGAACTGACCAACACAACCACGGGTGGCTTTGGCTACCGGGGCCATTACTACGACGTAGTGAGTATGGTGGTCCGGGGCGATACGCTCTTCATTGCCGGGTTAGAATCTGCAAGCCCTTCGTTCTGGCAGAGCGACCTGCTATCATTCCTAAACGATCACATTACTGCCAGTACAGATTCTCAACAGAAAGCCACCCGATTTCTGAAATTTCTGCTTAAAGAATACTCGCCTGCTCCAGGCGACGTATTTCGTTTTCCCGCACCGCTCTGGCGTGACACCATCCGTATTCCCGATCTGTCGGTCGCGGTTTTGGCTCGGCCACTGCCCATTGATTCGCCCCCGCCCCAGGTCTGAGGTGTTTTGTTCTGTCGCTTAGTGATCTGGGCTCTCTGTACGGTTGGCTGATTAGCAGATGTCCTGTCAGGAGACGGTTGGGCATCCATCCGTGTTGACCAGGCTGCTCATGTTTCGTACCCGAAGCAGGAGCGCTTCTAGGCTGCATTTGCTGCCTACTGAGTCGGTAACCGTATCAGGGGCCAATAAAACAAGGTAACAGAGTAAGGAGGTAGAAGATAGTGTGTCTGGCCGGCGTCAAAAAACGCTACGTACCAACGGACACACATAATCAAAGTAATTGACCGTTTACAACTAAACAGGATGAAAAAAATATATCTAGTAGCCAGTTTACTGATTATGGGTTTTGGTCTGCAGGGCCGGGCGCAGGGGTTAGTCGACGGCTTCATGAAAGGCGAGCACAAGGCCAGTTTCGCCGTGTCCTACGCGCAGGAAGCCTACGACACATACTACGCTGGCACAACCGAAACGCGCAATCCCAACCTGGGTACCATCTCGACAAAATCGCTGAATCTATACGGCAGTTATGGCTTGGGCTATGACCTTGACCTGATTGTGTCAGTGCCCTACGTACGCACCGAAGCCAGCGCAGGCTACTGGCAGAAGCAGGAGGGGTTTCAGGACCTGGCGGCTGCCCTGCGCTGGGAAGCATACGATTACAAAATTGGCACTGCGCGGCTGTCGTGGCTGTTTTCAGTGGGATACTCCTTGCCGCTTCAGCGCTACGTAATTGATGCACCGGTGGCTATTGGACACGGTTCCCGCAGCCTCGACGGCCGGACACTGCTCCACTTTAAGGCCGGAGGGTTTTTCCTTACCGGGCAGCTTGGCTACATCCGGCGGGGGCAGGTTACGCTCGACCGGGTCGTGAATTACTACGACCCCAGCAACCTGAATCCCAACAGCGGCTCCATTGTGAACGTACCTGACGTCACCGACGCCATTGTTCGGGGGGGCTTCGCCACAAAGCATTTCTACGTCGATGGCTGGGTTCAGCGGCAAACGCCTTACAACAAAGGCACCGACATCGGCCCCGGTATTCCTTTTCCGACCAATGCCGTTGGCTTCACCCGCACGGGTGCCAACCTGTTTTTGCCAATTGTGAAAAAACTTGGCATAAACGCGGGCTACAGCACTACGCTTAGCGGGCAAAATGTTGGCAGGGCCACGCGCGTCAGTGGGGGTATTGTTATTGGCATCTAATAACCAGAAAATTTTCTAACGACATGAAATCAAGCGTTTTATATACCATTGTCGCCGGTGTCCTGTTGTGGCTGGGAGGCTGCAAGGAGCCGGTTATCAACGAAGGGATCATGCCACTTTCCCAACCGGCTACGACCGATGCAGACGGGGGCAACTGGCGGACTATTACCCTTACCTCGGCGGCCGAAGTTGCCGTGCCGCAGCCGGCGGCCTTAACATCGGATTCGTACCAGAAGGAACTGACCGAAATAAAAAACGGTCTGCTGGCCGTAAATCCCGAGCATAATTCAGCCGTCAACTACTGGGCCGCCGGGGGCGTGAATCGGTGGAACCAGATTGCCCGCCAGCTGGTCGCTAAATACAACGTAGCGCCCCTATACAATGAGGCCACCGGAACCTTTGCGCCTTTTGATGCCACGAATCCGTTTGCCAATCCGCCATACTCGGCCCGGCTGTATGCGTTGCTGAGTGTTGCCCAATATGACGCGCTGGTTGTTGCTTGGAAAGCCAAATACCAGTACAACCGCCCATCGCTCACTCGTCAGGGCATCAATGGGCTGATACCAGTATTGGACGTACCGTCATACCCATCCGAGGATGCCGCCGTAGCGGAGGCATCGGCTCAGATGCTGACATTCTTTTTTCCAAGAGAAGCCGACTGGATTAAGGCCAGAGCCGCCGAACATAAACAAAGCCGCATCTGGGCTGGGGCTAACGTAGCGAGCGATTTGAAAGCAGGCGAAGACCTTGCCGCAGCTGTGGCAGCTAAAGTTATTGCCTTTGCAAAAACGGACCGGTTTGGCCTGGCCCGCGACCCGAATAGCACCTGGCAAAGGGCCATCGCCAGTGCTCCTTACGATGTGAAATGGACCAGCCTGGAGATTCCTGCGCGGGCACCCATGCTGCCCCTGGGTGGTAACGTAAAGACGTGGTACGATTCAACGGCAATTTTCCGGGCGACGCCGGGTCCACCTCCGGCTACGACCTCCCCCGAATTCAGGCAGGCTTTGGCTGAAGTTCGGTCGATTGCCGACACCCGCACCCGCGAGCAGTGGCGCATCGCCGATTTCTGGGCTGACGGCGCTGGCACCTACACCCCCCCTGGCCACTGGAACCGGATTGCCGAAGGCTTAATCCGGCAGAACGGGCAGAACGAACTAAGGGCTGCCCGCACCTACGCTCTGATGAATCGGGCTATGCAGGATGGCGGAACGGCCTGCTGGTACATCAAGTTTCGGTACTTTGTGCCACGCCCATCACAAATCGACCCGGCCATCAAAACGGCCACCGGCATCCCCAACTTCCCGAGTTATACGTCCGGCCACGCGACCTTCTCAGCGGCAGCGGCAACGGTCCTGGGCTACCTGTTTCCTGGCGAGGCTACCAGCCTGAAAGCCCAGGCCGACGAAGCAGCCATGTCGCGGTTGTTCGGTGGTATTCACTACCGGTTCGACAACGAGGAAGGGACCAAATGCGGAGCCGCCGTTGGCAAAATAGCCGTAGACTGGGCAAAGGCCGATGGCGCAAATTAGTGAACTGGGCGGCTATCTGACATAGCCGCCCAGTTCTCCCATAGCCAGCGCAGCACTACTACCGGGAGACCCGACACGCCGGGCATGAAAATTGGAATTAGGTAGTCTGTCCGAAGGCCATTGGTTCTTTGAACTGGTGCAACAAATCCTCGGGCCCTGGTTCTATAACCTTAGCCTGTTCGCACCGGAAGGGCGTTTGCCGTTTTTCTTTGTAACACTGTTACTGTACTGAAAACACCTGCTTACCAGGCAACCAACCTACACATGCCCCGGATGAAAACTTCCCATGCAGGCTTCTCTCGATTCCGTAAAAAAGCAGCCATACCGGCCCCTGTTTCAGTCGATTTGACCAGCCTTTCGGGCAAGGTGAGCGGGCAGTCCCGAGTGGCCATCGAGAACGTTTCGCCTGAGCTTGACGGAGGACGGTTCCCCATTAAAGCCGTACCCGGTGACGTAATTCCTGTGGAGGCCGATATTTTCCTGAACGGTCACGATGTCATTGCCGCCCGGCTTTTTTATAAGCATAATGAGGATAAACTGTGGACCGAAACCGCCATGGCGCATCTCGACAACGACCGTTGGGGTGCCGGGTTCATTGTTGACCGGCCCGGCCGGTATGCCTACACCCTCGACGCGTGGGTCGACCATCCGGCCTCATGGCAGCATGAGGTTCGATTGAAACTGGCTGACGGCCAGCGAGTAAACAGAGAACTGCTAGCCGGCGCTCTGTTCGTGGAGGGTATGCTGGAACGGGCGGGCGGAAAAGGAGCGAAAAAAAATCCCGATGTAGTAGCACTGCGGAAAATGGCAGCGTTGTTTCGGGCAGGGGCCGCGTCTGCTAATCGCTATGATGAAGCCGTGTCTGTAGCCGAAAGCGACCAATTTACCTTCTACGCCACTCGCTACCCCGAACGCAGAAACTCGACGCAGTATAGTCATGAACTGTTTGTGGAGGTCGATCGGCCGCGCGCGGGGTTCAGTGCGTGGTATTGCCTGTTTCCGCGTTCGGCCGCGCGGGAGCTGGGAACCGGGAGCACGCCCGCCCACGGTACGTTTCGGGATGTGGAAGCGCTGCTGCCCCGCATTTCCGGCCTGGGCTTTGACGTGCTCTCCCTGCCACCAATTCACCCCATTGGGACGGCCCACCGAAAAGGCAAAAACAATTCGGTAACCTGCCAGTCGGGTGAGCCGGGCGTACCTTACAGCATCGGCTCGGCCGCTGGAGGGCACGACACCATCCATCCTGAACTTGGCACCGTCGAGGACTTCAAGCATCTGATTGCCATTGCGGCCAACTACGAGATGGAAGTGGCCATGGACCTTGCCATTCAATGTTCGCCCGACCACCCCTGGGTTAAGGAACACCCCGAATGGTTTAAAAAAAGGCCCGATGGCACCATTCAGTACGCCGAGGATCCGCCCAGAAAGAGCCAGGATATTTACCCAATTAATTTTGAGACTGACGACTGGCAAAACCTTTGGAACGAACTTAAACGGGTGGTGCTGGTGTGGGCTTCGTGGGGCGTCAGGATCGTGCGGGTCGATAAGGCGCACACCAGGCCATTCGGCTTCTGGGAGTGGATTATTGCCGAAGTAAAACGGGAATACCCGGACATGCTGTTTCTGGCCGAAGCCTTCACCAAGCCAAAGGTAATGCAGCAGTTGGCAAAAAGGGGCTTTGCACAGTCGTACACGTATTTCGCCTGGCGCAACACGAAAGCAGACTTGCAGCACTATGTAACGGAATTGACGCAGACCAACATGCGCTATTATTTTCGTCCGAATTTCTGGCCGGCCACCCACGACATCAATCCAGCCAGTCTTCAAACCGGCCACGAGCCGCAATTCATGATTCGCTTTTTTCTGGCCGCTACGTTGTCAGGCAACTACGGCATTTACGGTCCGTCGTTTGAGTTGATGGACCATACCCCGTTTGCGGGCAAAGAAGAATTTTTAAACGCTGAAAAATACGAGATCAGGTACTGGGACTGGAAAAAAACCAATAAACTAACCTACCTGATCTCGCTGGTCAACCGCATCCGGAAAGAAAATGTAGCGTTGCAAACAACCCATAATCTAACGTTTTGTCCTGTCAGCGACGATGCCATCATGGCCTATCTGAAGGTGTCGGGGACCAATAAATTGCTCATTGTGGTAAACACCGATGCCTACCAGCGCCGGGCTGGGCTGCTGCAGGTGCCTATCTGGCAGTTGGGTATTGGCCCCAACCAGCCTTACACCATGCACGACCTGCTAACGGAAGCTTATTATACCTGGCAGGGTGAGCAAAATTACGTTGAACTGGACCCTTACGTATTGCCGCTGCATCTGCTCCGAATCGAAGTGTAAAGCCAAGGGTAATGCGCCGGCTCATCCAGACGCACTTACATGAGCCTGGTTAAACACACGTCAGTCCACTGCCAATCTGCCCCACCTGGCTATGGGCTATAAAACCAACCGGGTGAATTTTGAGTAATGGGTATGTATAGGAAAGGCGAATGCTGTTTATCGAGTAGATTTGTACAAAATCCAGAAAAAACAGCGCTAAACTCGAGTCCTTACTTTTCTGAACCGTTCCACTATGATTTCTCAAACAAACACCTTTCGACACGTCAGTTATCTCTGGGACGATGCTAAAGCCGCCCAGTTCGATCAACTGCCCCAGCCCGACCGGGAGGTCGCTCTGCTCATCTACCGCTCCAACATGCTGGGTGCCGATCTTCGGCTGACTAACTACGGCGGTGGTAATACATCCTGCAAGGCAATGGCCAGCGACCCGCTGACGGGCCAGCCAACCGAAGTAATGTGGGTGAAAGGCTCTGGGGGAGACATCGGAACGCTCACCCGCTCCGGGCTGGCTGCTCTGTACGTGGATCGGCTGCGGAGTTTACAAGGAATTTATCGAGGCATCGATCAGGAAGATGAAATGGTTGAGTTGTTTAACCACTGCATTTTGACCTGGCCTCCAAAGCCCCGTCCATCGACACGCCCCTGCATGGTTTTTTGCCGTTTAAGCACATCGACCACCTGCACCCCGACGCAGCCATTGCGATTGCAGCCGCTAAAGACGGGCAACGCATTACGAACGAACTTTTCGGGGGGCAGATTGGCTGGGTAGGCTGGCAAAAACCCGGTTTTGACCTGGGACTTCAACTCAAACAATGCCTGGACGAGAATGCGGCCAATGGTATTCAGCTTCGGGGTATCATGCTTGGTTCCCACGGCCTGTTTACCTGGGGCGACACTGCCTACGAAAGTTATATAAACACGCTGGAGGTAATTGAACGCTGCGCCGACTACTTGGAAGAGAATTATGGAAAAACCCGACCGGTGTTTGGTGGGGCCAAACTGCAATCGCTTCCTCCTGAATCCCGCCACGCCCAGGCTGCTCAACTGGCTCCCATTCTGCGAGGTCTCTGCTCTAGTGAGCGTCATATGATTGGCCATTTTACCGATGACGAGCGGGTGCTGGAATTCATCAATTCCAACGACCTAGACCGGCTGGCTCCAATGGGTACATCCTGCCCCGATCACTTCCTTCGGACTAAAATAAGCCCGCTGGTGCTTGACATGACCCCGGAAGAGGACGTAACCGATACAAATGCCATTCGGGAGCGACTAACTCCAGCATTTGATGCGTACCGGGCTATGTATCAGGCGTATTATGAGGCCTGCAAACGGGACAATTCGCCCGCCATCCGCGACAAAAATCCGGTGGTTATCCTATGGCGGGGAGTGGGCATGTTTACCTTCTCGAAGGATAAACAAACGGCGCGGGTGGCAGCTGAGTTCTACATCAACGCCATCAACGTAATGAAAGGGGCCGAAGCTATTTCGGCGTATACGTCACTACCGCGTCAGGAAGCCTTCAACATTGAGTACTGGCTGCTTGAAGAAGCCAAACTTCAGCGGATGCCAAAGCCCAAAGCACTGTCGGGCAAAATTGCGCTCATTACGGGTAGTGCGGGTGGAATTGGTAAGGCTATTGCCAAAAAGTTTGCTCAGGAAGGTGCCTGTGTGATTCTTAACGACATTAATCAGGAGCGGCTCGATGAAGCCAGTACAGAGTTCGTTCGGCTGTTTGGCAAAGATCAGGTGTCAACGACGCTGCTGAACGTAACCGATCCGGCCAGCATTGAGGAGGCCTTCAAAGCTACTTGCCTGACCTTCGGAGGGGTCGATATTGTTATCAATAACGCTGGCATCAGCATTTCTAAACCCATCGCCGAGCATTCCATTGAGGAGTGGGACCGACTCTACGATATTCTGGTGAAGGGTCAGTTTATGGTCACCAAAGCGGCCGTGCTGGTTCAGCGCAAACAGGCGCTGGGTGGCGACATTATCAATATTGTCTCTAAAAATGCCCTGGTGGCCGGTCCGAACAACGCAGGATACGGCTCAGCTAAAGCGGCTCAACTGCACCTGAGCCGACTGAATGCGGCCGAACTAGGTGGCGATCATATTCGGGTTAACACCGTTAATCCCGATGCCGTTATTTCAGACTCCAACATCTGGGCGGGCGGCTGGGCCGAAGGTCGGGCCAAGGCGTACGGCATTACAGTCGAAGAACTGCCCGCTTACTATGCCAAACGTACCCTGCTGAACGAGGTTATCCTGCCCGATGACATTGCTAACGCGTGTTTTGCTTTCGTGGGCGGGTTGCTGAACAAATCGACCGGCAATGTCCTGAACGTAGACGGTGGCGTAGCCATGGCGTTCGTGCGGTGATACGTCGGTGCCCTCTTAAACCAATACTCTTCTATGAACCTGACCCCTGGTCTCATTGCCAGCCATAATGCGGGCAGACAAAACCAACACCAGCGCAAATTAGCGCCCTGGACCGATTTGGTCGAGCAGGCCGAGATCGTCATTCAGAAATTAGTGGATTTTCAAATTGCCATTCCAAGCTGGGCACTCGGCACGGGCGGCACGCGATTTGGCCGGTTTCCGGGTGGGGGAGAGCCACGTTCGTTAGACGAGAAAATTGCCGATGTCGGCTTGCTGCACGCGCTGAACCGGACAAGTGGGGCTATTTCGCTGCACA
>DATHAW010000187.1:0-8825 GCA_035296465.1 Spirosoma sp. | reverse complement strand
CCTAACCAGGAAGCTAAAATAGCCATGGTGTACGGACGAATCCGGAATAGGCTAAGGTCCAGCATGGGCAAGCGGATACGCGATTCCCAGAAGAAAAACAGCCCCAGCAACACAAAACCGCTGCTCAACAGACCAACTACCAACGGATGGCTCCACCCATAGTCAGGCTCGGGTCCGAAATCTAGTCCAGTCAGCAAGGTGGTTACGCCGACCAGAAACAGCCCCGCCCCAACCAGATCGAACCGCTGCCGGGGCTGCTTGGGACTAGGGGGCAGCACTACGGAGGCTCGCCAGATGGCGACAAGCCCAATGGGTACGTTCACAAAAAATATGCTCGCCCACCCAAACTTACCCAGCAGCAGGCCGCCAGCAACCGGCCCCGTGCTGGCACCGGCAGCAACAACGGCCCCCATTAGGCCCAGCGCCTGTCCGCGTTCTTTAGCTGTGAACGTATCGGAGATGATGGCAGGGGCAATCGCAAAAATCATAGATGCGCCTAGCCCCTGCACAATCCGGAAGGCAACCAGCGACACAATGTTCCACGAAAGCCCGCAGAGCAATGACCCCAGCACGAAAATGATAAATCCGGTGATATACATGGACCGTCGACCCAGCCAGTCGGACAGTTTACCCATGATTAGCAACGTACTGGTGGTCGTTAGCAGGTAACTGAGCACTACCCATTCGACGCTGTCGCCGGCATCCAGTTCCCGACGAATGGTTGGCAGCGCAATATTAACGATGCTGCTGTCGAGGGTAGCCATAAACGTACCGAAGGCCAGCGTGGCCAGTACGAGCCACTTGTTGGGTACAGCAGGGGATGAAACAGTTGTATTGGAGAGCACAGACAACGTATTGCGAAACCTACCCTTTTGTAACCCATTGTTAGTCGGGTTGTTTGGCAGCCTTAGGAACAGGTTAGCTGTCTGCCTTGGGAGTAATTGCTACGTAATGGGTTAGTTCTGGTTAATACGCTAATAACTGTACTACTCTAATTACCCATAAACCGCTCCCGTAAATGCCAGGCAAAGCTTTCCCACTTTGGATAATGTACCTCGCCGAATGGCAACCGGAGAGGCTGGCCATGGAATTGGGATAGGTTATAAGAACTTACTACGTTATCGGCTAGGGAAGGTGATACTATAACGCGCAATCGGTCGTCAACGGCAATCATTCCTTTGTCAAATGCTGCATGGAGATTTGGGCAAAGGGCAATTCCGTTCGTGACTTTGTCGTCGCCTGATACGCTGATCGGAACAATGTGGCAGGCTTCCACCAGCGATGAACCATCCATACTAATGACTTTCATACCCGAAATGGCGCAGGTAAAATCATAAACTTTGGGCACCAGCTTCTTGAATAAGCCACCCCGCACAAACCTCGTCTCTTCGTCATTAACTGCCTGCAAAGCCGCTGCATAGGGAATTTCTTTCTCATTCAATAGATAGTTCTCCAAATCCTGCACATAACTACGTCCTGCATTTTTCACTTGCCAGTAAGCTGTTTTTGTGGCTGGAAAATATGTATCGAGGATCAGCGTCTTGAGATGCAATCGGGCCTGAGGATTTATCAGCAGATTATACAAATCGTCGGCGAAATAGGCGTACTCCAGTCGATCGCTTAACGTTTGTACGTTGCGAATGTAAGTATCGAGCAAAAAACCAGGATTAGGTTTGAAAAACCAAAACCCCTCATTTTTTAAGTAGAAGAATGGCTGCGTAAAATCGTCTTTGTGAGCGGTCTTAACCAGCAGAGCAAAGTTCTCTTTAAACGTAGCGACTAACTCGGGCGTCACAAAAACTTTGTTTTCGGTTATGAACTGCTTCTCAATCAGTTCGATCAACGTTAGAAGAAAAATAGGTTTATGAGGAGCTTTTCCGTAAGCCGTGCCACCCTGTTTCAATTTGGAAAGCTTATTAGCGTAGAAGGCTAAACGTTTTGTGTCGACGGAGATAGACATTGCATCAGGTTATTTGTCTGCAAAAGTTATTCATTTCCTATTACACTGCGTTACGTCACCATATTTCGCAATGTCAGTGCATTCCAAATGGCGTGACCACCAATGTCATTATTAAAAAATACATACACATCTTTCCCCTGAGCAGTCCAGTCCCGAATGTGGTTGGCCCACCCACGCAGCTCATCATCCGAATAAGAACCACCGTAGAGCGAGTGCCAGTCGGGGCCGTGCAGACGCACATAGACAAACGGAGCCGTTACGCGCAGAATACACGGCAGGTTAGCTCCACTCATGATGCAGTATGCTACCCGACGGCTTTCGAGCAGGTCAAAAATTTCGTCCTGATGCCAGCTCGGGTGACGAAACTCCACGGTTGTTGGCATCCAGTCGGGTAACAAATCCAGAAAATTGGCCAGTCGATCGTAGTTACTGGCGAAGCGGGGCGGAAGTTGAACCAGCAGAATGGCCCGCCGGTCGCCCAGTTCGTGCCAGCCTTCTTTGACTTTGTCCAGCCAGCGTTCCGGGTTTGTGAGATTACCGTAGTGGGTTAACCAGCGGGGTGCTTTCAGACTTAGTCGAAACCCATCGGGCAACTTTTCGCGCCAGCCAGAAAAGACTTCGGGTCTGGGCCATCGGTAGAAGCTGGTGTTTAACTCCACCGTATCGAAACGTTCCAGGTAATAGCCTAATCGTTTGGCCACGGGTGTCTTTTCCGGGTACAAAACACCCTGCCAATGGTCGTAACTCCAACCCGATGTACCAATGTGGATGCTCATACCAATGCGAATAACTCTGACGACAACGTGTCTGCCCGGTCATAGAGACAACCAGATTAGCCCTATTTAGTCCCGAACAAACAGACAGACGGAAACGAAGTACTGCATGCAAATCATTTTTACGTATTTTTAACCAACTACTACTTATATGAACAAACAACTACTCCTCCTTACAGCCCTGCTTCTTCCTGCGTTGACGTTTGCCCAGCCGAGGGCGGCCCAATCAAAAAAAGCGGCAAAAGTTTCAGCTACTGACCGTGATAAACAAACGATCATCACTAATCTAGATGGGCGATTCACCGAATACGCGGGCATCTCGAAACAGATCTGGGACTTTGCCGAACTGGGTTATCAGGAAGAAAAAAGCTCATTGCTGCTCCAGGAGCAACTCAAAAAGGAAGGGTTTACCGTAACGGCGGGCGTAGCAGGCATTCCAACGGCCTTTGTCGCTACGTATGGTACCGGCAAGCCCATAATCGGTATCCTCGGTGAGTATGATGCCCTGCCCGGTCTGGCAACGGAAGCAAAACCCGAGTTTACGCCAATCGCGGGGCAAAAAGGTGGGCATGGCTGCGGCCACAACCTGTTCGGAACGGCGTCGGTAGCCGCAGCAGTCGAGGTTAAAAACTGGCTTAAGTCGTCGGGACATGCCGGAACAGTCAAGATTTACGGGTGCCCGGCTGAAGAAGGCGGAGCCGCTAAGGTGTACATGGTGCGCGAAGGGCTGTTTAACGACGTAGACGTTGTCCTGCACTGGCACCCCGGTTCGCAGAATGCGGCCGACGCCGGTACGTCGCTGGCCAACAAGAATGCTAAGTTCCGCTTTCGGGGCATTGCTGCCCATGCGGCAGCGTCCCCCGAGCGAGGCCGGTCGGGCCTGGACGGGGTCGAAGCCATGGACTACATGGTGAATATGATGCGAGAACACGTGCCGCAGGATACCCGCATTCACTACGTGATCACAAAAGGGGGCGAAGCGCCCAACGTAGTACCCGCCTTTGCTGAAGTCTACTACTACGGCCGCCACAAAGACCGCGACGTTCTGCTCAGTGTCTGGAAACGTATTGAAAACGCGGCCGAGGGAGCTGCTAAAGGTACTGGCACCAAAGTGGATTGGGAAATTCTGGGGGGCGTGTTCAACCTGCTACCCAACGTAACGCTGGCCGAAGTAATGCATACGAATCTCAAGACCGTCGGTGGCATCACCTACACCTCCGAAGAAACCGCTTTTGCCGAAAAAATCAGTGAAACCTTAGGCGAGCAGAAAGTCCCGATCACGAATGCGGCCCTGGTAAAAGACTTCCGCGACGCGTCGGGAAGCGCCACCAGTGGCGGCTCTACCGATGTTGGCGACGTAAGCTGGGCCGTTCCTACGGTGGGCCTTCAAACCGCTACGTGGGTGCCGGGGTCTTCGGCCCATAGCTGGCAGTCGACGGCCGCGAGTGGTATGAGCATCGGGCAGAAAGGCATGATCGTTGCCGCTAAAACGCTGGCGCTTACGGCACTGGATTTATTTAAAACGCCCGTGTTAATTGAGAAAGCCCGCGCCGAGTGGACGCAGAAACGGGGAGCCAATTTCAAATATGAAGCCCTGCTGGGAGATCGGAAACCGGCGTTGGATTACCGGAAATAATTAGTAGCATGGACTCACTTCGGTGAGTCCATGCTACTCAATGTGATCTTACTCCTGTGATATAGAACTCGCTCCCGATACCGACGAATTCACGCGGGGCGTTCCCTTATAGCGTACCGTGCTGCCCCCACTGGCTTTTACCGTCAGCGCATCGTTTACACGAATGCGGGCCGTGCTGGCACCCGACAGATCCAGGTCAGCCTGATTAACCGGAAAATCATAGGCCTCCATCTTGCTGGCGCCTGATAAACTACCCGACAACTGGTTGCCTGTGCCAGTAACGACCAGATCAGACGCGCCGGACAGGTCAGCAGACAGGCTGGTGGCATTGACTAAGGCGGTGGACCGCGACGCGCCCGATAGACCAATGCTTAGCTCGCGTAGGTCCGTAAAACCGGTGATGGTTGATCGAGAGGCACCCGAAAAACTAACCGCCCGAACCGTCGGCATCGTAACGGTGATGAACATATCGTAACGGCGATTGCGCTGGCGGTTGCGGTCATACTGTATTTCCAGGGTGTTGTTCCGAACGTTCAGCCCCAGGTCATCTATATCGCGCCGATTGCCCCGCACCTCTACCTGAAAGGCCGTGCCTTTTCTGACTTCGATGCGAAAAGCACTGCCCATGTCGAGCCGGTCGAAGTTAGCCAGCGGATAGGTTTTTGTGGTCTCTTCGTACGGCCCGGACTCCTCCCGGCAGGATACTAAAAACAGAGACAGTAAAATCGTTGTAAAAAAGAGGAAGTATTTCATGATAATAATTGATGATAACGCTCGCAAAAGTCAGCGGAACCAGGCCATAACTGAAAGGACTGTATGACGAAGCTGCTGATTTTGCTGATGAAGCGTCATTAAAACCCAACGACCAGCCGCAGTCCGGGATTTACTTTTCTGAAGAATCCATTCATGTACAATTCGGGCTTGACCTTAAAAAGGCCTTTCTGATAAACCGTACCATCCAGCCGAATCGTGTTGCGGTCAAAGTAGGACCCATTCCGTTTCACAAGCAGGCCAACCGAAAATGAGGCAATCTGGCGACTGAACGATGTGGCTTTATTGTCTTTATCAGCATTGTAAAAAGCGACGCCTACGCTCAGGAAGTCGTTTCGAAACGACTGAAACGATCCGTTATCAGGTGCCTGAGAAAAGAAAAAATGAGACGTATAGCCAATTCCATAGCCAACGCTGCGCTGGCGGTTAGGAATAAACTGAATGTCGAGATTGAGCGACGGCACCCACTGGTTACGTATCAGGCCAACACCAATACCTGGCTGAAGGCTAAGAAAAGGAGCTTTTGCCAAACCCGGCGCAATGAACTGGGCTTGTTGATTCGTTCTCTGTACCATATCGAATGACATCTTCGGATTGGTCAGGTCATGCCCTTTATACTGACGCACTGATTCGAGGGCAGTCTGGACCTTACCATTGATGCCGCCCGCTTTAAGCAGATCATCAATATCAGCAAAACTATTGACGAACAGATAGACGCTATAATCATCGGGCGAAACCGTCTTTTTGCCGGCTGTAACCGTTCTGAAATCAGATGCCCAAACGATGTGCAGGGTATCCTGCTGCGTTTTCACGTCTAATGGTGGATTCTCCTTTCGGAAGCGGAACGACGACGTAGCCTGTGGCGTGAAGCGCAGGTCGAGCGTCCGGTCGGTTCCATTCAGTTTAAACATAGCGTGGGTGGCCCGTGTGGGACTTTGGGCAGTATCAGCCACTTTCCGGTAATCATTCACAAACAGGCGAAGTACCGAGTCTACATTTTGCCGCGCCTGAACTTGTCTATACCGATCAAACCCAATAAGCAAAGTATTTCGCTGACCCAACTCGACTTCAATGTGGCTTAATCCCACGAATTTGTTTTTGTGACCCGGAATCAGGAGGTGAGCGCCTGGGGTTTGGGCCATAGTTGTCCCGGCCATGCTCAGAACAAGCATGACAATCTTGGCAATACGCATAGCTATTGGATTGATTTATTGGTTATTGGAAGCGTGATAGACGGATGAGCCGTTTCTGGCATATGGGTTTCGGTGTTTCCCAGGCCCAGCCGAACGAAGCCTTCGGTGCGATAGGTAGTAGGCCGTATTTCTTCTTCGGCTTGTAGCTCATTGAGATGGACAACCTGAAATCGCCGTTTGGGCGCACTTGCAATGGTCTCCTTAGTTTTTTTGGGTTCAAATGACCGGACTGAGTCTGCATGCACACCCATCTGCGGTTCATTTTTGTAAGACACCGACGGCTCGGTAGTCTCACTGGAAAAAACAGGAGCTGACACCGGACCTATCTGTTTCTCCATTTGTTTAGATGCCGGTCTGGATGAATAATTTGGTCTTACAGACGACTCTTTTAACCGGTCATCAAAAGTTAAAGAATTCAGCTCCCGATTGATTGCTACCGGTGGGCTGGGGCGCTTCACGTGGGTAATCGGGCTGCTACTTTCCCGTTGCGGTTGATTCAGCCTGAGCCATCCTAATACAGCACCCACCAGACAAGCCGCAGCCGCCCACCAAACCCAGCCCCATTGCCGTGAGTAAGGCTTTTTTTGCAGCTCCGGGCGCATTTTTGTCCATAATCGCCCGGCGTCGAATTGGGTGCCGGGTGGAGGAGTGTTGGGCAACCTATTAAGCGACTGCCTCACCCATTCATCAAGATGTTCGTCGGGTTTCCCGTTCATAACCGTAATTAGTTAACCATTCCTGCAACAAAGCACGCGCTTTGCTCACTTGTGATTTTGACGTATTCTCCGATATACCCAGTTGCTCACCTATTTCACGATGGGTATAGCCTTCTATGGCATACAGATTGAATACCGTCCGATAGCCCGGTGGCAATTCGCAAATCAGCGCAAAAATCCGTTCGGCATCCAGACCGGCATCAGGAAGCGGCTGTGGGTCGGGCTGCGTATCGGCGAGTTCATTTGCCTGAAACAAGGGCAAACGCCGGTTGGCACGCAGGTACTGCAACGCTTCATTGACAACAATGCGCCGAAGCCAGGCTTCCAGCCCATTTTCGTCGCGGTACGTGAAATTCGCAATCGCCCGAAACACGTTCAGAAACCCATTCATCAATACCTCTTCGGCTTCCGGCTCATTACGTATGTAACGCAGGCTCACGCGGAACAACCGATTTGCATACTGATCGAACAGCCGTTTCTGGGCGAAAGCGTTACCCCGCTGGCACTGTTCGACAAGTTGTTGAAGCATATGGGTAAGGAGCGTTAGGAAGCCAGGATCGTTTCAATGACAGGAATGCCGGTTCGGGCCAAAGGGTTGCCTGACAATAAAAAAAGAATGCCGCGACCTGGACGGCAACGGCATTCGTTCACTCTTTTACGCGTTATTTCTTACTCCACAGTCACGGACTTTGCCAGATTCCTCGGCTGATCGACGTTACGTCCCCGCATCACAGCGATGTCGTAGGCCAGCAGTTGCAACGGTATTACCGAAATCAGCGGCATCAAAATTTCATGAACCTTTGGGATCTCTATGGTGAAGTCGACCATCCCCGGTAGGTTGGTGTCGCCTTCGGTCGTGATGGCAATGACACGGCCTTTGCGGGCTTTCACTTCCTGAATGTTGGAGACGACTTTTTCGTAGGATGAATCGTTCGTGGCAATTACCACCACCGGCATGTCTTCGTCGATGAGGGCAATGGGGCCGTGTTTCATCTCGGCAGCCGGGTAGCCCTCAGCGTGGATATAGCTGATCTCCTTTAGTTTCAGGGCGCCTTCCAGCGCTACGGGGAAGTTCAAGCCCCGGCCGAGGTAGATGAAGTTGCGGGCGTAGGTGAAGATATAAGCTATCTCCTTGATCTTGTCAGCGGCCTGCAGCACCCGCTCCACCTTTGCCGGGATGCTTTCCAGTTCGGCCAGTAATTGCCTGAACAGCGAGTCAGATATAGTGCTCTTACGTTTGGCTGCGGCCAGTGCCATCAGCGTCAGCACCGTCACCTGCGCGGTGAAAGCCTTTGTACTGGCAACGCCAATCTCCGGCCCCGCATGGGTGTAGGCCCCGGCGTGGGTGGCGCGGGCAATAGAGGAACCCACTACGTTGCAAACGCCAAAGATGGTCGCTCCTTTCGACTTAGCCAGTTCGATGGCCGCCAGCGTGTCGGCCGTTTCGCCCGACTGCGAGATGGCGATGACAATATCCCCTTCTTTAATAATCGGGTTGCGATACCGAAACTCGGATGCGTACTCCACCTCGACCGGAATTCGGGCCAGTTCCTCAAAAATATACTCCGCTACCAAACCTGCGTGCCACGACGTACCACATCCGATAATAACAATTCGTTTAGATTTTGCCAGTTTGTCGATGTAGTCGCGCAAGCCGCCAAGCTGAACTATCGCGTCGGCGGCATTGACGCGCCCGCGCATGGAGTCGGCAATGGAGCGAGGCTGCTCAAAAATCTCCTTGAGCATGAAGTGGTCAAAACCACCTTTTTCAATGGC
>DATHAW010000186.1:0-7419 GCA_035296465.1 Spirosoma sp. | reverse complement strand
ACCAGATCAGCCACCTGCCCACTCGTACCCGGCTTACCATCGGTAAGAGGGATGCTGCCTTCGGGAAACTCAACCGGTTCTCCAGCCTCCTCTGTATTGCGTTTTTCGGTGCTTTCGTCAATATTCGTTTCAATAGCTCCCGGGCAAACAACGTTCACCCGGATTTTATGCTTTGCCAGTTCAAGGGCCGCCATCTGTGTAAAAGCTACCTGAGCGGCTTTCGTGCAGGAATAGGCGGTCGCACCCGCGTTGCTAAAAATGCGGGTCCCGTTGACCGACGACGTAATAACGATTGAACCACCCTGCCGTTTCAGCATGGGCAAGGCATATTTCACCGTCAGGAAGGTGCCCGTCAGGTTAATGTTAATGGTTTTGTGCCATTCGTCGGGCTCCAACTCATCGAGGGGCGCCCAGACGCCGTTAATGCCGGCATTGGCAAATACACTATCTAACCGGCCATAATGTCGCTCAACCTCGGCATAGGCCCGCTGCATGTCCTCCACGCTGGAAATGTCGGCCGTCATGGCTAATGCTTCGCCCCCGGCCTGCCTGATTTCCTCAACGGTCTGGTTCACTTCGTCATCGGTTCGGCTCAGGACCACCACCTTTGCGCCTTCGCGGGCCATTAGCAGCGCTGTTGCTTTTCCAATGCCTGAACCACCCCCTGTAACCAGTGCTACTTTACCTGCAAGTTCGTTCTGTCCTGTTGCCATGCGTGTGTTGAAATAATTCTGGCAACCTAAAGCGCTGAGAGCCCCAATTGTTACCAATCCAGCCCTAATTTTAGCAAAGGGTCTAAAACCAGTAAGTACGGGCAATTGGCTACTTTTACCTGATTATTGTTTTTCGACTGTTTATGCGCCCTGTTCTGCTCTCGTTTCTCCTGCTTTTTCATCTGGTGGTTTGCCTAGCCCAGTCGCCCCCCGCTGGCAGGGCATCCCAATCTGCCCGAACCTACTGCAATCCAATGGACATTAGCTATCGGTATAATTTCGAGCAGTTGAACGAGAAGATATCCTACCGCTCCGGGGCCGATCCGGTTATTATCAACCACAAAAACGAATACTACCTGTTTGTAACGATTCAGGGTGGCTGGTGGCATTCAAAAGATCTGGTAAACTGGAAGTACGTAGTGCCCGACAAGTGGCCAATGGAAGATATGTGCGCGCCAGCGGCCCTATCGGTGCGTGATACGTTATACCTGTTTCAGAGTACGTTTGAGCAGCGGCCTATTTTTTACTCTACTGAACCCGAAAAAGGTAAACTCAAATTCCTGAATCGCTGGATGCCCCGCCTGCCTAAAGACATTGGCCCCTGGGACCCGGCGCTGTTCCACGACGAGGATACCGACAAATGGTACATGTACTGGGGATCGTCGAATGTGTATCCCCTTTTTGGAGCAGAGCTGGACAAAAGCCGCAACCTGACCTATGCCGGAAATAACCCTGCCGAGGCTTATAAAGCCATGCTCTGGCTCGACCCCTACAAACACGGCTGGGAACGCTTCGGCCCTAATCACTCCGACCCGTTCAAGCCCTTTACGGAGGGGGCCTGGATGACCAAACACAATGGTCTGTACTACCTGCAGTACGGTGCACCTGGCACAGAGTACAACGTTTATGGCAACGGCACCTACGTAGGAAAAAGCCCACTGGGGCCGTTTGAATACGCGCCCTATAATCCCGTTGCCTATAAACCAGGCGGCTTTGCAACCGGCTGCGGGCATGGCAATACGTTCCAGGATAATTTTGGCAACTACTGGAATACCGGCACCACCTGGATTGGCTATAACTGGGGTATGGAACGTCGAATCGTGATGAACCCGGCTGGGTTCGACAAGGACGGACAAATGTATGCCAACACCCGCTTCGGCGATTATCCGCACTACCTGGCAACCAGCAAAACCCAAAACCGCGATGAGTTATTTACGGGCTGGATGCTCCTCTCCTACCGCAAGCCTGTGGTAGCCTCTTCGACACTGGACACCTTGACCGCCAACAAGGTAGCCGACGAGAACCCGCGTACCTTCTGGGTAGCCAAACAGAATCGGCCGGGTGAAACGCTCACAATCGACCTCGGTGCGGAGAGCGACATAAGGGCCGTGCAGGTCGATTACATCGACTATAAACAAACCATTTTTGACTCCGACTCTACGGTTTATACGCAGTTCAGAATCCTGACGTCTACCGACGGTAAAAAGTTTACGGTAGCTGCCGACCTCACCAAAGAGCCAAAGCGTGACCGGGCCTGCGCCTACGTAGAACTTCAGCAACCCACCCGCGCCCGCTACGTGCGCTATGAGCACGTCTACGTAGCGGGACCTACGCTGGCAATCAACGCGTTTCGGGTGTTTGGCAACGGATTGGGGAAGGCTCCGGCCACACCCACGATGACCGCCAAACGGCAAAAAGACGAGCGCAACGCCGACCTAACCTGGAACAAAGTGCCAAACCGCGACGGCGGACCGGCAACGGGCTACAACATCCGCTGGGGCATTGCTCCGGACAAACTCTACCAGACGTACCAGTTCTGGAATGACGAACCAACCAAGTTTGAACTACGTGCCCTGAATGTGGGCGTACCCTATTATTTCGCCATTGAAGCGTTCAACGAAAATGGGGTATCTGCGCTAAGTAAGGTGATGGACGATGGATCGGGACTGGGCAAAAAATAATCTCCATGACGACTGGCTTTATCGATGAACTCCAGGGCTACCCCTACCGCAGTGCCCGCGATAATCGCGGCCAGAAAGGATTGGTCGACGTGATCGTTTTAGATTAATTTGTGCGTAAAGACGCTGTGCTGGCACGAGCGCATGCCCGTGCCAGCACAGCGCTACAAATCCCCGGTTGCGCGTCGTACCTGCAATTGGCCCAGCAGCAAGTCATACACGGCTCGCAGGTAATTATTTTCGGCGTTGAGCAGGGCGTATTCGCTGTTGCGGTAGTCGGCCAGCAGCAGCGTTCCAGCGTCGAAACGTACCTTGTCGACGGCCAGAATTGCCTGCGCTTGAAGGATGTTCCGGCGCGTTTCGGCGAGGTTCTCACGGGCCTGGGTGAGTGTGTTCTGCGCCGAGCGGATTTCGTAGTCAAAATCATTTTTCAGCCGTTGGAGGGTGTTTTCGTTGATTTGCGTACGCAATACGTAATCCTGTCGGTTAATGCGCGTCTGCCGCCCATCCAAAACAGGGATGTTTAACCGAACGCCGAGGTAATTGTAAGGGAACCATGTTCCGCTCTGGAAGGGGTTGAACCTGTCGGCGAACTGCTGGGCGAAATACGCGCCGTAAGCCGATACAACCGGAGCCAGCCGGGCTTTTTCCTTCTGCCCATTGAGCACGTTTGTTTGCCGGTTCAGTTCTTCCTGCTGAATTTCGATTCGGCTGACCGGGCTGCGGCTCACTGTTTCCTGCGTATGAAATTGAGCGAACAGGGAGCCCAGCGAGTCAGCGGGTGCGACAGCCTGGTTCGTACTGATTCGGTAGCGCAGGTTTTCCAAACTCAGGGCGTAGTCCCGTTGATCGTTGCGGTAGGTCAGTTCGGCATTACTCAGATCGAGACCAAAACGGTCAAAGTCGGTCTGGAGCAGGGTGCAGCACTGAAGTCGGGTCTGGGCCTGAGCCAGATAACCCCGCGCCCGTTCACGAGCCCGGTCCGACAGCCGTTGTTTCTCCCGGTTGTACACGGCCTCGTAATACGCTTCCGTTACCTGCGACCGCACCTGCTGCTGCTGCTTCGCCAGTGCCGCCTGCTGACTCGCCACGCTCAGCCGGTTCAGGTCACGATTTACCCGCGACTGGGCGTCGTAGAGTTTCTGCTCAGCCTGCACGTTCAGCACGTTGTTGACGGGGGTACCGAAGCGCAGCACTACGTCCTCTCCATTGGCAAATGGTGCGTTTTTGATGATGTTGCGCTGAATTTGCGTATTCCACCGCACGTCGGCTCCGGCGTTGACCTGGGGTTGCCAGGTGGCGCGTCGGCGGGCTTCGTCGCTCTCGCTGATGCGCACCTGAAGCTGTTGATTTAGCACTTCCAGCCGGTTCGTTTGCGCCTGTTGCAACGCTTGATCGAGCGTGATGGGCGTCTGGGCAAATAGTGAAAGAGCGAATGAGTGAATGAGCGAATGAATCGCCATGTTTCGTATTGATTTCATGCATGATCTGTTTTAATAGAGAGCAGCGTTTAGTTTGGGCAATGGAGAGCACTCATTCGTGCTTTCACGCTATAAGTTTATCCCCGAAACACCACTGCCGGCTCTAATGAGTTGATGCGCCGGATAGCAAACAGCGACCCGCCGAGAGAGATGAACAGCGTAATCGCAAACAGGGCGTATTCGGCCCAGGCGGGAAAGAAGAACAGCGTTCCCGACTGGGCAATGCCCGCCCGAAATCCTTCCACCAGCAATCGCCCAACGGTGTAGCCCACCAGCGCAAACAGCAGGGCCTGCGTCAGAATCAGGCGGCTTACGTACCGGTTAGTGGCTCCGATAGCTTTGAGCGTACCGTAGTCTTTGATCCGGTCGATGGCTGCCGAATACAGGGTTAATCCAATAATGACCAGCCCCGAGATGATGGCGAAGCCAATCAAACTCCCGAACGAAGCGGCAATGCCGTTAGTGGCCAGCACGGTTTTGAGGGTCGTTACCGAAAACGCGTCCGCATTCCAGGCCCGCACCCCGTTGATACTCTGATTGATGGTTTTGATGACTGTCGAGTCGGCCACGCCCGGTTTGGGTTTGACGAGGAAAAAACTGACTTTGTCTGTTGGGAAGTTGGCCAGCGCCCGGGCGCGTTCGATGGTGGTGAAGGCCACCAAGCCGCCCCCAAAGGCCCGGGCACCGCGCGTTAGCCCAGCGTTATATACCTTCCGGCCATTGATCTCGAAGTAATCCCCCGGTTTCAACCCGCTGAGCGCTTTGGCATCGTAAAAATCGGTGATGATGGCCCCATCTGGGATCATATCGATGGGTTTGGCGGTGTAGAGCCGCCACGGGCCACCCACAAAGTCCGGTCCAGCGGACCCAATGAGCGAAAAGCCACCCGTGCCACCGTTGGCAAACTTGGCCCCCGCCGTTGCCACCACTACCGGGTAGGCACGCTCCACACCTGGCAATGAACTGATCTCCCGGCCTTTGCGCACGTCAAGGGGACTGAGTTGATTGGCGTTGGTCGTGGTTTCGTCAGTTACCCAGACGTAGCCTCTGTTGTTGGTGACGATGCTGCGCATCGCGTCGGATAGGAAGATGAAAATTCCTGCCTGCTGCCCAATCAGGAACACCGAGATGATGATGCCCGCCAATGCCCCAATGGATTTGGGTATGTCGTAACGAATGAATTTGAAGGCTGTTTTTAGCATTTCACTAAAGAATGAATAATGGTTAATGAAAATTGGATAATGACCTGACGGTAAGCGTCGCCTTTCCTGCGTTCGTCACTATTTCGGGGCCGTCCGTGCACTTCATTATTTGGTTTGCTTTCGGGGCCGTCTGCGCGGATCATTTTACCTGTATTACACACTCTACCCGCGCCCCAATGATGACTTTCGTGGGATTGTCCAACTGCACCCGTACCTCGCGGACGCGCCGGTCTTCGAGGTTGGCGGCATTATCGGCGAAGAGCGACTTCTTACGCAGGTAGGGTGAAGCCAGCACCACCGTCCCCGTCGTCAGTACGTCGCGGCTACCCTGGGGTCGGATAATGGCTTTTTGCCCGATTTTTACGTTCAGCGCAAAGAGTTCGTCAACTTCGGTGAGGGCAATCAACGGTCCGGTGGGCGCAAACTCACCGATGGACTGGTTGTTGGTCAGGAATTGCCCCACACGGGCGTCCAAACTAAGCAGTGTGCCGTTGGCGGGCGCTTTCACCGTTTTTTTGCTCTGCACTGTCTGGAAATACCCAATGTCGGCGCGGAGTTCGCCGATGCGACCCTGCGCCTGCCGGGCCTGCGCTTCCGACGCCCGAATCTGCTGCTGCAAATTCGTGACAGCATACTGCGAGTCATCCAGTTCTTTACGAGTCAGGGCATTTCCAGCAAACAGTTGTTGGTTGCGTTGCTGGTCGGCCTGCGCTTTTTGCAGTTGCACTCGCAAGGTCTCTACGTTCTGCCGGGCCGTTTCGATGGCGTCCTGCTGAGTGGCAATCTTGATGGTAGCCTGCCGAAGCTGCGCCGACTCCACGGCATTGTCCATCGTCAGAATGGTCTGTCCCTTTGTGAGTTGCTGGCCAATTTCCACATTAATGCTTCGCACCAATCCACCCGACTCAGCCGATAAGCTGGTGATGCGCTTTGCCGGTTCGATGATGGCAATGCCCAGTAGTTCATCAATCCGCGCCGGAGGCCGGACGGTACGAACTGAATCCGTCTGTTGGGCCGTTTTCCCGTCCTCTCCGCTACACGACAGGAGCAGGGACAAGCTGGCAAGTACATAGAGAGATTTCATAGTAACAATCTTATTATCAGTTAATTATTAATTATTTTTCCTTCTCCAACCTCCGTTACAATACCGTTTTCAACTTCTACAATCCGGTGGGCATACGGCTTCAGGCGCGGGTCGTGGGTGACGACAGCAACGGATTTGCCACCGTCGGCCAGCGTGCGCAGTTCGTGCATTACGATACCGAGCGAATCTTTATCGAGCGAAGCGGTGGGTTCGTCGCACAGCACGAGTTTGGGGTTCGTGACCAGCGCACGGGCAATCGCAATGCGCTGCTGCTGTCCACCCGACAACTGTTTGGGCAGGTTCCGCCGACGATCGATCATGCCCACTGTTTTGAGTGCCTGCTCGGTACGGTCGCGGGCGTCGCGGCCCGACACGCCCTGTAGTTGCAGCGGAATCATCACGTTTTCTTCGGCCGTAAGCGGAGCCAGCAGGTTGAAACTCTGGAACACAAACCCGATAGTATTAAGCCGTAACTGCGCCAGCGCCGTTTGCTTCATGGCGTTTACATGGTGCCCATCCACCCACAAGTCGCCATAGGTCGGGTAAATCACGCACCCTAACAGCGAAAGCAGGGTGGTCTTGCCCGAACCCGATGCACCGATGATGAGCAGCAACTCCCCGTCATTCAGTTGCAGCGTTGTTGGTTGTAGGGCCACAATAGTCTGGTCGCCGGTTTTATATTCTTTGCCGGCTTTTTTTAACTCTGCTATCATACCTTTATTTGTTTCGATACGACAATATTACTATGAAGTCGTAATAATTGTTTCGCTAGCATAAATAATAATTTTATTTTCGCAGTTAAATACGGGGCCTACTACGTTATTCAGTACGAGATCACAGTATTATGGAACAGGGAGAACAGAATGTAATAGATTTAGTGAATGCCTGGGCTGCGTATAGCGCAGCAACACCAAACGCGGATTTAGCCGGGTTTTGTTTGCATTACCTGACCGAGCAGACTAACCCCACAGCCGTTGATCA
>DATHAW010000185.1:0-3068 GCA_035296465.1 Spirosoma sp. | reverse complement strand
TCAAGTCAGAAATCAAGTCGCTGTTAGAGCAGGAAATTGCCGGGCATTATTATCTACAAAAAGGCCTGAAAGAGGCTTCCTTCGCTACCGACCCGGAACTGAAAGCTGCCCTTGCCCTCTTTAAAGACATGAGCCGCTACTCAGCTATTTTGAAGGGCACTAAATAATGATGAGTAATTAGCGATGAGTTATGCCTGATAGCAGCTGTTCATAATTCATCGCTAATCACTTATCACCAGGGACTAATAAATGCTTCTTCTTTCCCTCGATACGTCTACCACAGTCTGCTCGGTTGCACTCCACCAGGACGGTACGTTGCTGGGTTGTTACGAACTCTTCACCGAACGTACGTCATCTGCCATGCTCACTACGCTTATCAACGACGTAGTGCTGCATACAGGTTATGAGCTTAAGCAGGTAGATGCGATTGCCGTAGCCAAAGGGCCGGGGTCCTACACGGGCCTGCGCATTGGCGTCTCCACAGTCAAGGGCCTTTGTTTTGCGCTGGATAAACCCCTGCTGGCGATTAATACGCTGGCGGCTATGACCGAACAGATCCGTTCATTTTACCCGGCTACGTATCAGCTTTGCCCGATGATTGACGCCCGGCGCATGGAGGTGTATTGCGCCTTCTACAGCGCGGCTGATGGTGGTGAGTTACGTTCAACAGCGGCCGAAATCATAGACGAACAGTCGTTCAGCAATTGGCTTGCACATGGGCCGGTCGTGTTTTTCGGGGATGGAGCCGCCAAGTGCGGGGCTGTCCTGGGTGGTCAGCCAAACGCCATATTCCCGAACAAACTCATCTTGCCTTCCGCCTGGACGGTGGGTCTTCTAGCAACCCCGCTGTTTGCTGAAGGCCAGTTTGAGGATGTCGCTACGTTTGAGCCGTTTTACCTGAAAGAGTTTATGACGGCGAAACCCAAACAAGTGCTGTTGTAGTGCGGATTATTAGATACGATTGAGTCCGGCAATGACTTGCGGAAATCTGCCGTTTTTCTCCGTATTTCGCCCCGGCATCCGATCCACTACACGTGCAGATTATCGTTGACATTGGCAACACCGACGCCGTTTTCGGCCTTTACAATCAAACTACCTGGCAACATGTCTGGCGAACGCCGGCCCGGTCCCAGGAGTCAGCCGAATCCTACGAAGGGCGACTGCGGCTGTGGCTGCTCGAAGCCAGCGTACCCCTGAGTGCAATTCAAACTACGGTTATTAGCAGCGTGGTTCCTGACCTGATGCCCACGATACGGAGTATGCTAACCAGCCTGTTTGGTCTGGAGCCCATCGTGGTGGGGCCAGCCGTTTACCCTCTACTGCCGCTCAAAATTCTGCGCCCTCATGAGATTGGGGCCGACCTGGTTGCCAATGCACTGGCCGCCCACACCCGCTACCACCGTAACTGCGTCGTGGTCGACTTTGGTACGGCGCTAACCTTCACGACGGTGTCGGGCGACGGCCGTATTCTGGGCGTAGCCATTGCACCGGGGCTGAAAACGGCCATCCGGTCGCTGTTTGCCAATACGGCCCAACTACCCGAAGTTCCCATCGAAGTACCAGCGTCGGCGCTGGGGCTGAATACCACCCACGCTATTCAGGCGGGCGTCGTGCTGGGCTACGAGGGGCTGGTCCGCTCTCTGATCGACCGCATCCGGGCCGAACTTAATGACGACTGCATGGCTATTGCTACGGGCGGGCTGTCGGGCCAGATTCCGACGTTACACGATGCCTTTACCTATGTGGTGCCATCCCTAACGCTGGAGGGTGTCCGGCTGATTGGCGAAGCAGTTACGGCTGCCCAATAAGTGCATTTTAGCAGCGTAGTAATTACGTGCCCGACTGGGCACTTTGTTCGTCGTCGGCCGATGTCCGGTTTCGCCGGTTTCTTTTACGGAGTGCGTCGTTGAGCAAAAACTCGATCTGCCCGTTCACGCTCCGAAACTCCTCCTGCGCCCAGCGCTCCAATTCTTTCAGGGTTTCGGCCTGAATCCTCAGCACGAAGGCTTTTTTTTCAGTCGCCATACATTCCTTTCTGCATACTCCCTTTCTTTTTAGTTATACAGCGTTCCGGCGTTGACAACTGGACTAACTGATTTTTCGCCACAAAGCACAACCAGCAGGTTGCTCACCATCGCGGCTTTGCGCTCCTCATCCAACGAAATCACGCCGTTTTTTTCCAAACGTTCCAATGCCATTTCGACCATTCCAACGGCACCCTCAACAATCAGCCGACGGGCGGATATCATAGCCGATGCCTGCTGGCGCTGTAGCATTGCTCCGGCAATTTCGGATGAATACGCTAAGTGACTCACACGGGCTTCGATAATGTCGACACCCGCCCGTTCGAGCCGTTCGTTCAATTCCTGCTCCAGAAACAGGTTAATTTGTCCGGTGCTGTCGCGCAGGGTTACCGACGAAGTTTCATCTTCCATATGATCGTAGGCGTATGAGTTGGCTAATTTCCGCACAGCCGCTTCAGACTGAATTTGAACGAACAAGACATAGTCATCCACTGAGAACAAGGCTCTGGCGGTATCCTGCACCTGCCAGACGACCACGGCGGCAATCTCTACAGGATTGCCCATTTTGTCATTGACTTTCAGGGTCTGGCCGTTCAGGTTGCGGGCACGCAGACTGATTTTCCGCTTGCTATATAGCGGATTGACCCACTGCAACCCATTTTTTTTAACCGTGCCGACATAATCGCCGAAGAACGTACAAACTACGGCTTCGTTGGGGTTGATAACAGTGACACCCAGGAACAGGATGATAGAGACCAGTAGAAAGATGCCCGGCACTACCAGACCAAAGCGGGCTGCGGCCAGTCCGCCAGCTGCCAACAGACACACCACGGCAAGCAATAGCTGTTGATAGCCGGAAACCGAAGTAAGGGGTTTTTCTGTCATGATTCAGTAAAATTGGGTGGTTTAATAATATCATTTTGATAGCACAATGATAGCAAATTTTTAATTAGGTCAGCACACTGATTGCTACTTTGTGCTTTATTTTTTCAGCTGTGAGCCGTCATGTCAGGTCCAGCTGGCTGGCAGGTTCAATAGTCCGGT
>DATHAW010000184.1:0-6563 GCA_035296465.1 Spirosoma sp. | reverse complement strand
AGCGCATCAACGGTACGTACTGGATGTACTGGGGCGACAAACCCGACCTGCGGCTGGCTGTCTCGACCGATCTGCTGCACTGGACGCCTTTGGAGGACGAAACGGGTAAGCTAATTCAAGCTGCCGAGTCGCGCCGGGGTACGCACGACGTGCGGTTGATGGAGCCCGGTGCCTATGCTATGCTGACACCGGCGGGCATTCTGCTCATCTACAACGGCATGAACGATGCAAAAAATGGGGACCCCAGTCTGCCCGATGGCGCGTATGCCGGTGGGCAACTGCTGTTCGATGGTAACAACCCGGCCCGGTTACTCGATCGCTCCGAAAGCTACTTCATTCGACCCGATCAGCCTTATGAAACGGTAGGGCAGGTCAATCAGGTGGTCTTTCTGGAAGGGATGGTGCCGTTTCGGGGACAGTGGTTCCTTTACTATGGCACGGCCGATTCCAAGATCGGCGTGGCCACAGCGAAACAGTAAGACAACGGACAATGGACCGACTTACTCACACAATTGGTTTGCGTTTATGCACCAGGGCCTGCTTGAGCGTGAACACGAGCCAGCACCCGCCGACGATCAGAGCCATGTCGAGGCCGAAGCGTTCCAGCCCTTCGAGGGCGTAGTGCCACTCGCCACACGCAAGGCCCACACCGATCATGGCGGCTGCGTGAATGAAAGCGAGTGCCATCAGAGCCCCGGCAATGAAACTCTCGCGGTAGGAAGCTACCATAACACCCCCCGCCAGCGACCCGCAGATGGATAGCAGTAGCTCGCGGGTTGTTGGCTCGGCCAATGCTTTCACCTCCGGGTTGGCTGTGAATCCTTCGACGCTGGTACCGCCGGTCTGGTTCATGATAAAGAACGCAAGACCCGCCAAAACAACGAGCAGCGAGTAGCCTGCCAGCGTTGAGCGAACGCCCCGCCAAATCACTTCCGGCTTACGCAGCGCAATGCCCAGTGCAATTTTGGCCAATGGGTCGAAACCGGGTGCAATGACGGCTGCTGCTACGAAGGCAATGGCCTGGGGAGCCGGTTGCGACACCAGCCCAACGGCTGCTACCACCCCGCCAACACCCATCAGCACAAGGTAGTTATCCGTGATGTGGCCATTGTGTCGAAGGCCGGTTTCCATCTCCTCCCAAATGGCCTCGTCGTAATCTTTCTCAATCACCGCGTCCTGCTCCGGGTCGATCAGGCTGGTCTGTTCAGCAGTAGCAATGGAGTAGGTAGAGCCTTCGCAGGTAGCCGCAATGCGCCGAAGTACGTCGTCGGAACCGCGATTGAGAACTGATAGAATAAGCAAATCACCAACGGGTTTTACGGAGCCGTCCCGGTGGCGGGCAATGCCGACGACCTGGTCCAGCGGTTGAAGCTGGGCGATCAACCGGTCGGCGCGGTCGCTGGTCAAGGATACGTCAAAGGTGCGGTGCATACGTCGTCAATATATTGACTCATAACTCAACCCACCATCGAGGGTTCAAAAAAATGTGGGTACGACACCGATACGTACGCACTTTTGCATAGATTGCTCACGTACTTCTTCTCTCCCCTCCTATGCAAACTGCCTCAACTTCAGCCCTTTCGTTTAATGAATACGTTAAATACGACGCCACGGCCCTGGCCGAACTGGTCCGCAGTGGCGAGGTATCATCGGCTGAACTGCTCGAAACGGCCATTGCCCGCGCCGAAGCCGTCAACCCTCAGCTCAATGCCATTGTGACACCCCTCTACGACAAAGGCCGTCAGATAGCTAAAGATTTGCCGGGCAGGAACCAGTCCGACGGTTCGGTGCCCAGGTCCGGTCTGTTTCGTGGGGTGCCATTTTTGTTGAAGGACCTGGAGCTGGAGTGGGCTGGAACACCCCTGAAGATGGGTTGCCGGGCTTATGGTAACTACATGTCCCAAACCGACAGCGAAGTAATTAAACGACTGAAGGCCGCCGGGTTGGTGTTCTTTGGCAAAACCAACACACCCGAGTTTGGCTTGACACCCTACACTGAATCAAAACTTTACGGACCCGCCCGTAACCCCTGGAACCTGGCTCATTCACCGGGCGGATCGAGTGGCGGGTCGGCAGCCGCCGTAGCTGCGGGCATCGTTCCGGCGGCTACGGCGTCGGACGGGGGCGGGTCCATCCGCATTCCGGCCTCGTGCTGCGGTCTGTTTGGGCTAAAACCCTCGCGGGGGCGTGTTACACTCGGTCCGCACTATAGTGAATTATGGGGTGGGGCAGTAGTGGGTCACGTCGTTACGCGCTCTGTGCGCGATAGTGCTGGTCTGCTCGATGCCGTAGCGGGTAGACTCGCCGGCGATCCGTATGGCATTGCCCTGCCCCAACGACCGTTTGTGGATGAAGTCGGCCGGGAACCGGGTAGCCTACGCATTGCCTTCTCAACGCAGGCCCTCATAGAATCGCAGCCCACTCATCCTGAGTGCGTTAAGGCCGTTCAGGAAACGGTCCAATTACTCGAACGGCTGGGACATACGGTGGAAGAAGTGCCACTGCCGTATGAAAAAAGCATCGTGACAAAAGCGTTTTTTCTCACTGTCCTGAGCGAAACAGCTGCGACGGTCCGTGAACTGGGCATGTACTTAGGACGTCCGGTTCGGCGCGACGATGTCGAGTTAAATACGTGGGCTCTGACCCGAATGGCGGCTGGTTTCTCCGCAGCCGATGTTGCGTACCAGAAGCGACGCTGGAATACGCTGAATCGCAGTATGGGTCAACTCCACGAAACGTATGACCTGTTCCTGACGCCCACCCTGCCGCGCCCACCCATTGCTATCGGTACGTTTCAAAATACGGCTTCGGAAGAACGAATGCTAAAACTGGCGGATACTATCGGCGGGCTGAAATACCTCAAAGGATCTAAACTGGTTGACGAACTGGCCGAAAAGTCGCTGGGTTATATTTCGTATACCGTCATCACCAACATGACTGGTCAGCCGTCGATGTCGGTGCCGCTGCACTGGTCGGCCGATGGGTTGCCAGTTGGTGTAATGTTCGCGGCTAAATCAGGTGACGAGGGGACCTTATTCCAGTTGGCGGGGCAGTTGGAGCAGGCTCAACCCTGGTTTGGGAAGATGGCCGCACTGTAGACATGGGTCTGAATGGTAAGTCGGGCCGCGTCATCGTCGGTGGAACCAGCAGGCTAAATTAACTAATGTGTTCGCTTTTGCCACGTATGAATTACCAGCGGACCAGCGTTGACCGCCGTGACGATACGTGCCGGTTTACGTAATCGATAGGACCGGCGGGCATCGCCCGTTACGCTGAAACCAGTTTGACCCGGACCCAGCGCCACGAATGCGCCCCGCCCATCTCCTTTAAGCAGCACCCCCCGAGAGGCATCCTGCCGACCCATGTTGGCTTCGTTGGCGTAGAAATTGCCCGTAGCCAGTGCATCCAAGCGGCCGTCGTGGTCATAATCGTCCACCAAAAAACCAAAAATAGGAGACTGCTGGGTCAGCATCGGCAGGGGCCTGAGTTTAAACGCCGGTCCCGCACCGGCCGGTCTGTTGCCCTGGTTTTCGGCGTAGCAACTGCGGAGCTCGGTCACCTGTCTACTATAGGCCCCCCGTAGCTCTTTCTCCGAAAAAAGGTCGGCAAAGCTTGCTTCCGCATAATCCTTGTAGTGACGGAATTTGCGACGAAACTGAATAACCTGCTGATTCAGTGCATCGCGCGGTAGGGCTGGGTAGCGGGTTCCGTTAATAAAATAGCCCATGATGGGGTCGAACTGCCCATCTTCGTTAAAATCTTTGCCATAGACCAGAACCGGTTCGCGGGCCGAAGCGTGGTAGAGCGTGTTTAGTCCCTCATTGCCCAGCAACAAATCCGCATCGCCATCACCGTCGAAATCACCAGCTGATACGCAGTTCCACCATCCGGACGACGGCTGGCTGCCCATTACTGACTGCCGGACGAAACGGCCTTTCTGGTTTTTGAAAATCGTCGGCGGCATCCATTCACCCACCAGCACCAGATCGTTATCGCCATCACCGTCCATATCGAACGGCAGGGCATCGCACACCAACCCGATGTTGGCCAGTTCGGGAGCAACCTGCGCAGTGACATCCGTGAAGCGCAACGACCCGGAATCCTGGTCGTTGCGGAGCAGGTAGCTTCGGGGGGGCAATGGATATTTCCCCGGCACCTGACGCCCGGCAATCAGGACGTCTAAGTCGCCGTCGCCGTCATAGTCCATGGCCCGGGCGGTTTGGCTGCTTACCGACAGGCGGGGCAATACTGAAATCGTATCGAAGTGACCACGCCCGTCGTTACGATACAGCACTGGCTGAAAAGCCTCACTCACCCCCAGCGGCCGTTCGTTGCCCCCGCCCACCACCAGCAGGTCGTTGTCATTGTCATTATCCGCGTCGAACAGCAGAATGTCAGCCACCTCCATGGGGGTATTGGGCATCCAGTCCGTTCGCGAAAACTGACCATTGGGCAGCCCAAAAAACAAGGCTCCGGCACTGCCCCGGTACGAGGCACCCACCGCCATATCATCGCGCCCGTCGCCGTTAAGATCGCCAACGGCCAGGGCTACACCCGCCCGCGACAGCATCTTGTGCAGGGCCGGAGTCGTCCTGAAGTCGACAAAATCCGACTCCTGATGCTCAAAAGCAGGAACATTCGACCCCTTCGAAAACAATAGTTCAGGCCGCCTGTCAGGCGATTTAGATGCCGGCTTTGCATCGGCAATGTGGAACACGAGCCGTTGATTGGCCTGAACCCGGTAGCGTGTTTCGGTCAGGCCACTAGGCCACACCACCCGTACTGAATCGGCCGTGGGTGCCTTACCTAACCCCACCACCAGCCCCGGCCCGACCGACGACAGGTAGCCACGTACCGGGTAATGCTCCATTACCTGCTGCTGCCCGCCAACCCAAACCGTCGCGGAGGCCCCAATGCCCGCCCGGTTGGTTTTGGGGCCAGCGAACGACAGCGACAGGTACCCATTTTTCTGGCGCTCCCGGCTGTTATTGCGGAACAGCGAAGCTGCTTCGTCAATGTTATTGACAATTAAATCTAGGTCCCCATCACCGTCGAGATCCGCGTGAGCGGCTCCGTTGGCGTAGGACAGTTCATCGAGGCCCCAGTTGGCCGATACGTCGTCAAACGACAGGTCGTTCGCTGGGTCACAGCCCTGATTTCGGTAGGCGTAATTGCGAAGTTTTACCTCCGGGACCTTCTGAAGCAGTTTGTCCCGTTGATGCTGCCGGGCCTGGTCGGTACCGAAGGAAGCAAACTCCTCCGTAAAACTGATAAAATCGCGGTCGGTGACGTTTTTGCGATAGCCGTTGGTAATGAACAAGTCTTTGTTTCCATCCCCGTCCAGATCGGCCAGCAGCGTAGCCCAGCTCCAGTCGGTCTGGGCTACGCCGGCCAGCAGCCCTAGGTCGCTGAAGACGGGCGTTCCGTTGTCGTTGCCCGCGTTGATTTGCAGCGTGTTCCGCATATACTGAAGCTGATACCCGTATTGGGGTTTCAGACTCAGTTCTTTCTTGTCAAAATCCTGCCCGCCGAGCATCTGCTTCAGACGAACATTATCCTGCGGCAGCATGTCCAGTTGCATCAGGTCGATGCGGCCATCATTGTTTAGGTCGGCGGCATCGACGCCCATACCATACAGGCTCGTGTGGGGCATTGACGCACGGGTGCTGTTGCGAAACGTACCGTCGCCGTTGTTGAGGTACAGGATGTCGCTGCTGATGAAGTCGTTGGAGCAATATAAATCCGGATAACCGTCGTGGTTGAGGTCTGACACCACCAAGCCCAGCCCCAGGCCTTCATAGCGGATGCCGGCCGTTTTCGATACGTCGTGAAACAAGGGCCGCCCGCTTGTGCCCGAGCTGTCGTTCCGGAACAAGCGGCTGGTGGAGGGATAGCTGCCATCATTTATAGCTGGGCGCAGGTAGTTGGGGTTCTGCACATCGGGGGCGGTGTTGAGCAGGAACGCGTCAAGATCACCATCCAGATCATAGTCGAAAAAAGCTGCCTGTGTGGTATAGCCGGCATAGTCGAGCCCATAGAGGGCGGCTTCTTCCCGGAACGTGGGCGAGGCCGTTTTCTGATTGATGAACAGCAGATTTCGGACTTGTCGCATCGTCGGATGAGCCGCCACGCATACGTATACGTCATCCCAGCCATCCTGATTGATATCGACTACCGACACGCCCGTACACCAGCGGTTGGTACGTACCCCAGCCGCGTCAGTCACGTCCTTAAACCGGAAGTTGGATTGCCCAGCCGGTGTCTGGTTCATGTACAGGCGGCAGCTTTCCTGATTGCCCGTAAAAAACAGATCGGGTCGGCCATCGCGGTTGAAGTCACCCACGCCCACCCCTCCGCCATTGTAAAAATTGGTAAACGTGAATGCGTTGAGTGAATCGGTGGGCGTCAGGGTATTGGTAAATTGGATGCCCGACTCATCCGCG
Organism: Spirosoma sp.; assembly: GCA_035296465.1. Lineage (GTDB taxonomy): Bacteria > Bacteroidota > Bacteroidia > Cytophagales > Spirosomataceae > Spirosoma. Next base: position 120 of record DATHAW010000184.1, on the reverse strand, counting down.
TCGATTTTCTCAAACAGCCGTTTCGGTTTGGTGTGGCAGCCCAATAGCCCATACGCCGTTAAAAGCCCGCAAAAAAATAACGATATGCGCATGAAGCGAATTATTTGCCCTAATCGGATA
>DATHAW010000183.1:0-2066 GCA_035296465.1 Spirosoma sp. | reverse complement strand
ATGGCTAAGGCCGGGTCTTCATTAGCAAATTGCCCAGAGGGTATCAGGCCTTCAATAACTTGGCCAGCAGCATTGAGTAGTTTAACCTTGAGCGGGTTACGGGTCTTTACTTTTGGTTTGGTATTTGCCATCGTGACAATGAGTAATGCTCAAATTTAACAAAAACTAAGGAGGATTGATTTCAGCGTCAGCCTAACTCTCCGTATGCTCGATGATTGAGCCGCGGTGGCCGGTACGCCGGAGCGGGACCACTGGACAGATAGTAAAGTCTGCCGTGCGGCAGCGAACCGCCAGTTTCATTCTTTTTACAGAAGCGTGCCATCCGATTCACGATAAAACAAAGGTGAACTGCTTTTTGTAGTCAGCCGGAGTTAAACCCGTGTACTTCTTAAAGATATTCCGAAAATAGCTTTGGTCTTCATAGCCTGTTTCATAGCAGATCTCTTTGACGCTTAGCCGGTCATTTTCCAGTAATTCTTTTGCCAACTCAACCTTCACCCGCTGAATGTACTCCGAGGGCGTGTTGCCCGTAGCGTTTTTGAACCGTCGAATAAAGGTGCGTTCGGCCATGGCAGCCCCTTCAGCCAACTGGGAAACGACCAGCTTTTCGCCCGCCTTGCTCTCGATCAGGGTTTGAATGCCCCTCATCTCGTCGTCGCCGTGACTCTTTTGGGCACTGAACATCGAATACGTGAGCTGGGAGCTTTTCCCCTTCTCTACCAGAAACAGTTTAGCGGCATACGTGCCAATATGTCGACCATAATATTTCTCCATCAGGTAGACACACAGGTTCTGAAAGGAGAGCGTGGCCCCGCCAGTTACGGCACGCCCATTATCAACAATAATACGCTCATCAATGAGCTTCACGGCTGGAAATAGCAACCGGAAGGCTGCGGAAGCAAACCAGGACGTAGTGGCTTCCTGACCGTCCAGAACGCCCGTGGCGGCTAGAAAGAACGCGCCGTTACAGGTGCTGCACAACATCGCTCCCAGCGCATACTGCTGTTTTAGCCAGTCGATGAAATACCCGTGCTTGGCTAATAAGGTCGGTAAATCGCCTGTGACGGCGGGTACAATGATTAGATCAGCCGTTGTGTTACCCCCCAATAGGGCATCGCAACCAATAATAAAGCCGTTGGTAGAAACGGCTTTATCCGCTTCCAGCGAAACCAGTTGAACGCTGAACCAGTCGCGTTTCCGGTCGGGCATTCGCTGGTAAATGGGTTCGGTGAGTTGAAACATATCAAGCATGCCCACCACCGAGGCCGATACGCAACCCTTAAATACTGGAATCACGACGTTCATAACCCTGATCAATTAATTTGGCAAATATACCTCTGTCAATTGGCTAATCTGCCATCCTGATACACCAAAAAGTAATGGTAGTTTTGCCATGTCTAAACACAAGATGGTATGCTGCTAACCTCAATTGTTACCCACACGGTATTTCCAAAGGTCCGGGCCGCTACGTTGTTTTGGATTCTACACAAATGCTGCCAAACACGCTGAAGTCACCAGCGCACCGGCCATGATTACCGATAAGCTGGGTGAGCCATTTAATCTGTATGATGGCTTCTGCTTCGGGGAGAATCTGCATCTGGAACTAGACAAACTCGTCGTACAAGCGTGGCGAACCGAAAACTGGCCGCCCGACGCGGACGACAGCATCGTGGTACTACGGCTTGTCGAGGAAAATGACGACACGCACCTTTACCTGACCCATGCCGAAGTGCCAGTTTCAATGGCCCAGGGCTTACGCCAGGGCTGGCACGATTTCTATTGGGCCAAATGGACGCAGTACCTGAGTCTTCATAACGCAAGCATTATCAATTAAATACCAACCCTACTTAGCTCAAGATAACCATGACACAGTATCTGCTGAATTTCCATCATTTTCCAATCCCAGTTGATAGGAAACCCTCTCCGAGCGAAATGGAAGCTGTTAACCAGCAATGGCAGCATTACATTGGGGGCCTGGCGGTCCAGGGTAAATTCGTTAGCACTCAGCGCGTCGAGCAGGCAGGTAGCTTCGTCGGGCCAGACGGTACCCTGACCGATGTTGTAGT
>DATHAW010000182.1:0-7354 GCA_035296465.1 Spirosoma sp. | reverse complement strand
TATTATACTGTCGCATTGCCCCCAGCCTACCGTATCATACAACAACCCCGCATTGAAAATCAGAAATAAAGCCAAATAAGGCCGGCTTTCAGCATGGCGCAGAAAGCGAAGCGCGAACCAGATACCAATCAGGTCAAAAATCAATATGACCGATTTGAATTGAAAGATGGATTGCTCAATAACCTCAATCGATCCCTGCCACTTTCCCCAAAAATACAGCAGATACATGTAAACAGGACCGTATATAAAGCCAGGTATCTCACCCGGACCCGGGCGGGTATGCATGTCGTATACATGCCGTATCCCGTGTTTCTGCATATAGTCTATCCAGTGTGACCAGACGGTTATATCCAGATAGTGCCCTCCCTGCGGCATTATTATTGATGTGAAGACAAAAAAGAAAGTCAGTAATAGAATCAGATGCCTTTCGGGACCAACACGGGACAGGTAATTGCCGGATGAGTTCATATTGCGGGAATAACAAATTCAGAGATTATCTGATAAGGAGGTGTACATGGTACTTTAATAGGCAGCCCGTGGAGCAAATGGTATGATACGAATGGTTTGTGGTTACTCACACAGGAACTACCTCCGTCTGCCGGACCAATTCGCGCTTTTTATATAATCGAAAAACACCCCATATCAGTACGATTAAAAATAAAATGGCTACCTGTTCCAGCGTCACGTAGTCATACAAACGAGTAAGGCCAAAAAGCCTTAGAAATTTGTCCATCACCAGGAAATTCGCTACAGACGCGACTATATAAGGCACAAAATCCTTTGTCGACAGCGCATAAGCAGCCAGGAATAAGACGCTGGGGTGTGCATAGCGCTCATGCATTTGCGTATTGAAAAAATAAAAGACGATGGGTATCAGCCCAACAATCAGGAGAACCTGTGCAGCATCATACCCAGATCGCTCTCCCCGGATTATCTGATAAAATTGTTGCAGCAGTGGTAACAGGACAACCAAATAACCGATTGAGGCCATCAGCAACCCCCACTGTTTATACGTCAAACCAAACTGAACGATTTCATCCGAAACTGTATTCGGATCTGCGGTTAACAGTAAGTTCCACAGGTTGCCGGCGTTAACGCTCACAACCGGATAAACACTGGCCGAATCGAGAAGCATGGCCCAGTAGTCTACCAGTGTCCCGGCCTGAATAAAAGGAAATAACAGGACAAGAATAACCAAGATGACAGCTGCTAAACTCAGAACTGTATGCCGCAGTGGTTTTTTTAATACAACAGTGAGCCAGAGTAAACCCAGCACGGGCAGAAAGATAATGGGCTGTGGTTTAATGAGTAAGGCGACAGCAACACAAATGGCACTCAACGCCGTTTGACCACGTAACGCGTAATGAACAGCTAAAAGAACCAGACAGGCAATGGCCCCATCTACCTGCCCCCAGCTCACGGTATTATAGAGTAATCCAATGTTAAAAATTAAAAATAAAGCCCAGAATGGCCGGTTGACGGTGTCACGCAAATAGCGAAGCGCAAACCAGATACCCACCATGTCAAAAACCAGAATAAAGACTTTAAGCTGATGAATATTCTGTTGTATTTGCGCAACCGAACCCTGCCATTTTCCGAAAAAATACAACAGGTACATATACACGGGTCCATAAATAAAGCTCGGTTGCTCACCCGGTGCCGGATGCCTGTGCAGATCATAGACGTGACGGATACCATGTTCCCTGATGTACACTGACCAGGCGCTCCAAAAGGTAAAGTCGCCCCCATCATGTGGTATGTATATTACCGTGTAACCATAAAATAACACCAGCAATAGCAATAGATGTCGCTCGGGGTTTATTCGGAAAATAGACTTGGTTACTGAGCTCATAAAATTGTGTCTGTAAGCATATTGCCGGTACTACGTTCGTGACTAAACCGGCGGCCTGAAAGCGGTTCGGCCTTATTCTCCCATGCGCACGTAGCTCCCCAATAATTTCACCTCAGCGGCATGATGGTTCAGAATCTCCCGCAGGTCCGGGTCGCTGGCGTGGCCTTCGCATTCGAGCAGGAACCAATAGCGAAACGTAGCGCCGTCGCGCAGGGGGCGGCTCTCGATCTTGGTCAGGTTGATTTTGCGGTGGTTAAACTCCTGTAAAAATTCGGCCAGCACCCCCGGCGACTCGGTGTTGGGCAGCCGGGCAATCAGGGTGGTTTTGTCGCGGCCGCTGGGCTGATTCTCAAAATTCTTGGCCAGAATCAGGAAGCGCGTCCGGTTCAGGTCAGAATCCTCGATATTGTCGAATAACACGGGTACATCGAACAGCTTAGCCGCAATGTGCGAACAGATAGCGGCCGTATGGGGCTGCTGAGCGGCCAGTTTAGCGGCTTTTGACGTAGACTCCACCGGCACGAACTCGGCCTTCAGTCCATCGAACGAGTCGTTCAGGAATTTGCTGCACTGGCGAAATGCAATATCCTTGGAGTAGATAGAGGTGATGTCAGCCAGATTTTCTGCTTGGGTGGCAAATGTAAAATGCACGGGAATCTGGGCCTCGGCGGCAATGCGGAGGTCTTTTTCAAACAGCAGGTCGATGGCTTCACTAACAACGCCCTCCTGGTTGTTTTCGATGGGCACGACGCCAAAGCGCACCCGCCCGGTTTCAACGCCCTCAAACACGGAGCGGATGGTTGGTAGGGCTACGTAGGCACTCATGGCCCCGAAACGGCTCTCGGCAGCCTGATGGGTGAAACTTCCCTCCGGGCCCAGGTAGGCTACCCGTTCGGGCAATTCCAGATTACGCGATACGGCAAAGATTTCCAGAAAAATGGCCTCGATAGCCGATCGGTTCAGAAGCCCATTATTCTGGGTATGCAACCGGTCCAGAATCTGTTTCTCACGTTCGGGCCGGTAAATAACGGTGTTGGTCGTGCGTTTGAGTTCACCCACCCGGCGCACCAGTTCCATACGCTGGTTCAGCAGCGTCAGAAGTTGATCGTCCAGGGCATCGATGTCGTTACGGAGAGATTCGAGGGTCATCACAAAAGTTCAGGCTGGGTGGGGCCGGTGCCACTTGTAATTGGGCGGTGCCATACCACTCCGCAAAACTACGAACCACAAACCACAAATGGCAACAGCCACCCACCCTGAACTCCGATTAGACCAACGCGGCATCCTCTACGTCTTTTTCGATGCGCAGGTTGTCGATGATAAACCGCTGGCGGTCGGGCGTATTTTTGCCCATGTAATAGCTGAGCAACTTCGCTACGGATGTGTCCTTTTCCATAATGACCGGCTCCAGCCGCATGTTTTCACCGATAAACAGGCCAAACTCTTCCGGCGAAATCTCGCCCAGTCCCTTGAACCGGGTGATTTCCGCTTTTTTGCCGGTTTTCATTAATTTGTCAATAGCGGTCTGCTTCTCCTCGTCCGAGTAGCAATACGTTGTTTCCTTATGGTTCTTGGGATTACGCACCCGGAATAAGGGTGTTTCCAAAATGTACAGGTGACCATTCCGAACGAGGTCAGGGAAAAACTGAAGAAAGAACGTTAGCATCAGCAATCGGATGTGCATCCCATCCACGTCGGCGTCGGTAGCAATCACGATCCGGTTGTAGCGAAGCCCGTCCAGCCCTTCCTCAATATCGAGCGCGTGCTGCAATAGGTTGAATTCTTCGTTTTCATACACTACCTTCTTGGTCAGACCGAAGCAGTTGAGCGGCTTGCCGCGCAGGCTGAACACGGCCTGTAATTGTACATTTCGCGACTTGGTGATGGACCCACTGGCCGAATCACCTTCGGTAATGAACAGCGTTGTCTGGTAGCGGTCATCGGCTTTTAGGTCCGACAGGTGGTTGCGGCAATCCCGAAGTTTCTTGTTGTGCAGACTGGCTTTTTTGGCGCGGTCATTCGCCAGTTTTTTAATGCCCGCCAGTTCTTTACGTTCGCGTTCCGACTGCTCAATGCGTTTTTTGAGGGCGTCGCGTACAACGGGGTTCATGTGCAGGAAATCGTCCAGGCGCTCTTTCACGAAATCCTTGACGAACGAGTTCACCGATTGCGCATTCGGCTCGGGCGACATGTTGATGGACCCCAGTTTGGTTTTTGTCTGCGACTCAAACACCGGCTCCTGCACCCGCACACTGATGGCGGCAATGATGCTGGCCCGGATATCGGTGGTGTCGTAGTTTTTATCGAAGTGCTTGCGAACCGTTTCCACCAGGGCTTCCTTCAGGGCATTCAGGTGGGTTCCGCCCTGCGTGGTGTTTTGCCCGTTAACGAACGAATAGTATTGCTCACCGTACTGATTACCATGCGTCAAGGCGATCTCTATGTCGTTGCCCTTCAGGTGGATAATGGAGTAGCGGAGCGCATCTTCCTCGGTTGTGTTGCGCAGCAGGTCGAGCAGCCCGTTTTGCGAGATATATTTCTGCTTATTAAAAACAAGGGTCAGTCCGGCATTGAGGTAGCAGTAGTTCCAGATCATTTTCTCGAGAAATGGCTGCACGTAATGAAAATGGCGGAACACCGTATCGTCCGGCTCGAAACAGATAAGCGTTCCATTACGCTCGGTGGTCGGCTCGTCGCCCTGTTGCTTCAGGTCGCCCCGCTCAAACTCAGCCCACACGGTGCGGCCGTCGCGGTAGGACTGCACCCGAAAATAGCTGGAGAGAGCATTCACTGCTTTGGTCCCGACGCCGTTCAGACCCACCGACTTCTGGAACGCCCCCGAATCGTATTTGCCGCCGGTATTGATTTTAGACACGACCTCCACAACCTTACCCAGTGGAATGCCCCGCCCATAATCCCGCACTTCAACGCGGTGGTCGGTTACCCGGACGTCGATGGTCTTGCCATTGCCCATCACATGCTCATCAATACAGTTATCGATTGTTTCTTTGAGCAGCACGTAGATGCCATCGTCAGCAGCCGAGCCGTCGCCAAGTTTGCCGATATACATACCGGGTCGGAGCCGGATGTGTTCGCGCCAGTCGAGCGAACGAATGCTGTCTTCGTTGTATTGAACAGGTTGGTTTATACTGTCTACCATGGAAAATTATTGGAGAAAGGAATTATTCAGATTGAAACCGCAGGTCACCATTTCACAGGATACATCGGAAAAGTCATACCTACAGGCACATTAGAAATGTTTCCGCAGAATAGGAAACTGTTTAAATTCCGACAAAAGTTCGTTTACTTTGCCAACCAAAGTGCGTCGCGTACTATAGGACTCACTATGTCGTTAAATACTCGTCTCCAATACTTTCTTAAAGGAGTTGTGCGGCATCTTAAAAATATGCAAAATCTGCGAATTAAACACCACTTTCAGCCATTTTTTTTTCAATCTGCTATGTCCTCTCTTCTAGGTAGGGCTGCCCTCGGGGTAAGTACGCTTTGCCTGGTGCTCCACGGGCTGGCGGCACAGGCACAGGTTGCTCCTGCACCCGCAACGGGTGGTACGACCACCTCACCCGGCCCGGCCCGGCCTGGTGCAAACACGCAGCCGGGTACTCAGCCAGGCCGGGGCACTTCCTCACCGGGTAGTGTTAATCCGGCTAACCTCCCGGCTAACCTCCCACCAGGCGTTCGTGAACAAATCCAGCAACGGCAAGGCCAGCAACAGGGACAGCAGCCTGGCAGGCAGGTACCAACGGGTCGTACCACGACGCAACCAACCAACCAGCCAACGACTGGCAACGGTGTACCTGTTCCAACCAATGCCGACGGCACGCCGGCGGATCCGAACAACCCACAGGTTGATGACACCAACCAGCAGCAAGATCAGGCCGTACAGGAAAACAGCCCCGAAGCCATACGCCGTGCCGAGGCAGCAGCCCGTGACGAATACCGCCAGCGGATTTTCGGTAGCGCCATTTTCAGTGGTCAGGCGGGAGGCAACCCGTTCCAGCCAAACATCAGCATGGCCACCCCCCGCAATTACATAGTGGGGCCGGGCGATTTGCTCAACATTCGGCTCTATGGGTTTTCAGAAAGTGATTTTAGCCAGAAAGTCTCGCCGGAAGGAGCCGTTTATTTTGCGCAGGCAACGGGTATCGGGCCGGTATCTGTGTCAGGTTTGACCGTCGAGCAGGCCAGAGACCGGATCACAAGCCGTCTGGCCAGCAAGTACGTTGGACTTCGTGCTTCTCAGTATGGTCCTAAAAACACCTTTCTGGAAGTGTCGCTGGGTGGCATCCGCAGCATTCGTGTAACCGTTACAGGCGACGCGGTCCGGCCGGGTACGTATACGCTCTCGTCGCTCTCAACGGTAATGAACGCCATTTATCAGGCGGGCGGCCCTAATGAGTTGGGGTCGTTCAGAAAGGTGCAGCTTATTCGAAACAACCGGGTTGTTGCGTCACTCGACCTGTATGATTACCTGCTTAACGGGACGCAAAGCAATGACTTTCGGCTACAGGATAATGATAACATCCGGTTTACTACCTACATTCAACGAGTGGAAATTGCGGGTACCGTTAAACGCAGCAATATTTTCGAATTGTTGAAGGGTGAGACGCTCGACCGGCTTTTCTTCTATGCGGGCGACTTTGCCTCCAATGCCTATAGAGAACGAATCAAAGTAAGGCGAGTAACGGAGCGCGAACTGAAAGTAATCGACGTGACGACGCCGGAATTTAAAACGTTTGTGATGCAGGATGGGGACCTGGTAACGGTTGAATCCTTGCTAAACCGATTTGAAAATCAAATCGCTATTGAGGGAGCCGTTTTCCGGCCCGGGCAGTATTCGCTCGACCAAAATAAGACCCTGACCCAACTGATCAAGTCTGCCGAAGGTCTTAAGGGAGATGCCTTTACGGGGCGCGTCAATATTGTCAGGACGCGCGAAGATTTAGCCATCGAGAATATTACGGTCAACCTGACCAATATTATGGCCGGGAGTGAGCCTGACATCACCCTTCAGCGCGAGGACCAGGTTATCATTCCATCGCGTTTTGATCTGGCCGAATCAGCTTCAGTATCGGTCATAGGTGAGGTAAACAAGCCCCTGGAATTAACCTATATGGCCAACATGACCCTTAATGATGCCCTGATGCGGGTGGGTGGCCTAAAGGAATCTGCGGCTGCCTCACAGGTGGAAGTCGTGCGTCGAAAAAAAGACGTCGATCCTCGGTCGGCGTCGGCACAGGTTGCTGAAATCATCCGGCTAAACGTCAACCGCGATCTGTCCATCAATGCCGATCAGAATAAGTTCCTGCTCGAACCGTTCGACCAGATCATTGTGCGCCGGTCGCCTAACTATCTGGTCCAGACCTACGCCAATATTGAGGGCGAAGTTATATTGCCGGGTACCTATGCTATTCGTAGCAAGGATCAGAAAGTTTCTGATCTGATCGGCCTGGCGGGCGGCTTAACGCCCCAGGCCTACGTGCC
>DATHAW010000181.1:0-4087 GCA_035296465.1 Spirosoma sp. | reverse complement strand
GCGTAGAGCCACCACTTTGTCGGCTCGTCGACGATGCCTAAGAACAAAACCCGATCGGCAACGCCCATTTCCTGTGCCTGCTTTCTGATTTCCTGGCTGTAAGCGGGTTTGTCAGGCCCGGCCAGGACTAACTGATAATCAGGATAGGCGTTCAGCAGGGGCAGCATCGTATGAATGTTCTTGTACGGCTGCAGCATTCCTACAAAAAACAAAAAAGGACCGCCCGGAAGGGTTGGGGGCGGAGTCATTGGCGTTTGGGCAGGCGGCTCCATACCCCAGTAAATAACTTGTGGCTTTTTATCGGGTGGTATCATCAACTGTTGACCGATATCCTGCGCTACGTAGTCAGAAATGGTTGTTACTGCGGAAGCCTGATTGATGATTCGCTGATAGCGGGCTTTTTGGCGGGCTTTCCGGCGCTCTGAGTAGTCGGCGATGTACAGGTAATTAAGGTCGTGGATGGTGTACACGAGCGCCGTTCGGTGGATTGGCGTGGGCAGGTAGCGCGAATTCTGATACAAACAATGCCAGACATCGAATGACCAGGGATGCCAAACCCTGCGCCAGCGGGTCGCCACAATGTACTCGGCTTCAGAACCAAATATACCAACCTGATTGGGGGCAACTAAACAGGTTATCTCCCAGTCGGGTGGCTGTTGGCGTACTAGCTCACGGCCGAGGTGCAGACAAACCTGACCAATACCGCTGGTCAGGTTGGCCATGCGCTCGGTGTCCAGAAAGAGTCGGGGCATAGAGTCTGGGTGGCGGGTGAATCCACAATGTTCGGCAAAAAAGGGAAGTTCCCGAAACGGGCCTTAGTCCTCGCTGGCCAGCACCTGCCACACCAAGTCCGACTCGTAACCTTTGCTGAGGGCGTACCGAACTAGTTTTTGTTTGACTACCAACGGGCTGTCGTCACGTAGTGTCCGTCGTTTTTTATCCAGCAACTCAGTGAGTGTCGTGCGGTAGTCAGCGGGGGCAATTTCGTTCATAGCCTGATCGAGGTTATACCCTGTAATACCCCGCTGCTGCAAGTGCTGTCTAATTTTACGCCAACCCCAGCCCTTCACGCGGAATTTGCCGCCCGCAAACGATTTGGCAAATCGCTCTTCGTTCAGGTAGTTCTGCTGAATCAGCTCGGCAATGACTTCCTCGGCATCGTCGCCCCATAAGCCCCACTCTTTTAAACGTTCACGTACTTCCTGCTGAGTTCGTTCCTGGTAGGCGCAAAACAGGGCGGCTTTGCGAAGGGCGTCTTTAAGCGAGTCGGTCATACCAGGAAAACGCGCCGGACAGGGGAGAGGTTCTTTACCAGGTTCGTTTGCTCATCATTTTGTCCAGTTCAGCTTTGCTCATTTTTCCTAACTCAGGGTGCTGGCCAAGCCACTTCAAAAACTCGCTTTTAAGCTCATCGGTCCATTCACTGTCGATTTGTCCGGTGGTATATCGGCCTGATTTAACTACCTCAAACCCAAACTGATCTTTGCGGGTAACAAATTCACACGTAGCAACAACCTGCTCGGCCATGTGAGCCGGCACGAAAAGAACGCCCTCCCGCTGGGCAATCACCAGGTCGCCCGGCAGAACCATAGCATTACCGATCCGGATGGGCGTGTTCAATCCCATGAGTACCGTTCCTTCGAGGAACGAAGGGTGGAAATCACGAACAAAGGCATTGAAGCCTTTGATGTTCCCCAACTCCTGTAAGTCTCTGGCGGCCCCGTTGAATACCACGCCGTTGCCCGTTTTGCTGAAAATGGCGTTTCCTAACGTAGCACCCATGAGCGTGCCTCCGCCAATTTTTCCAAAGGCATCCGCTACGTATACATCGCCTTTGGTCAGGGTTTCAATCGGCCAGGCATTGGTATTTCCTTTTCGACCTTGTTTGGCGATGCCCCGGTCTTTGATGTTTTTCTCTACATCGGGTCGGCTGGGCATAAACTGGGCCGTAACGGCACGTCCAATCACCGGAACGTCATCTTTTATCAGTTTCCAGTTGCCTTCGAACTGGTTGGTGTAGCCTTCGTTTTTCAGCACCGTCCAGGCGTCGTCGATGCCGATGTTTTTGGCCCGTTCTAACAGAGCATCCGGCACTTTGGGACGACCGTCGGGGAACCGTTCGCCTTTCCACTCCGACGTCAGGAATGTCAATTCTTCTTTTGGAATGGTCTGCGCAAACAACGTGACTGACGCGCAAAGGCTGAATAGCAGGGGTGTGAAGACGGCTTTAACGTTCATTCGTCAGGCTAAGGGTGAGCTAATGGATTAAAGATGAGGACCAGGTGACGCGATGACTTAGTGATTTTCTTTGGCCAGATAAGCGTCGATATCCTTTTGCGTGATGGCCAGTTTCTTTGGGTATTTAGCGACCCACGCTCTGAATTCATCCTTGATTTTGGCCGACCAGTCGCCGTGTATTTCACCGGACGGGTATTTGCTCTGCTGGAGCAGCACCCGCTCAAACTCGTCGCGCAGGCCCGTCATTTCCGAAGCTGACACCAACCCTTCGACGAGGTGAGACGGGATAAACACAACGCCATATTCGTTGGCAAACACCGCATCGCCGGGCAGCACCGAAACGTCGCCCACACGAATCGGCGCATTGATCGAAGTCGGCGTCATGTCTTTGATATACGACGGGTCATGGCCTTTTACCCAGGCATTGAAGCCTTTTGTGTCTTTTAGTTCCTGCATGTCGCGAACGGAGCCGTAAAAGATGACGCCCTTGCCCGTTTTTCCGTATATGGCATTCCCCAGGCTCGACCCGATCAGGGTGCCATCTTTGATTTTTCCGTATCCGTCGGCCACGTAAACGTCACCTTTCGTCAGGATGTCGATGGGCCAGATGTTTATGCCGCCTTTCTGCGACCGCCCTTCGGCTTTGCCCTCTGCGCGCACCAGGCTGTCGAGGTCAGGGCGGGTTGGCATAAACTGAGCCGTAACGACCCGGCCGGTCATGGTTTCACCGGGTTTGAGAATAACCCAGTTTTTTTCGACCTGATTTCGGTAGCCTTTATTGCCCAGATACCCCCAGATCTGCTCGAGGGTGCAGTTGCCCAACCGCTCCAGAACCAGGTCGGGTATGTTCGGGCGACCATCGGCCAGCCGGGCTCCTTTCCAGCCGGCGGTCAATGTTTTAACGTACTCGGGCGAGGAGCCCACCCGTTGGGCCTGCGCCCAGAAGGCTCCCCACAGCAGGATACCCGTTAATAGGAATAGTGTCTTCTTAACCATTGCTTTGCTTCGTATTGAATGAGTCTGCTTTTAAAAAGACGGTCTGATAAGTAAAATACTGCCATCTGCTCATTTTATGGATAAATAGCCTTTAACCAAGATTATTCAGTACCCATGAAAAAATTCTTCGCTCATTTGGCCTCGTCCGGCACGTCGTCTGACCGCCGAAATTTTTTGCGTAATGCCGGGTTAGGTGGTCTGACGCTTGGTCTTTCCTTAGACGGTCAGCACGACCGGGAGATGGAGTTTATCACCCAGAAAGTGAGCCGCGACTCCAAGCCGTCCGAACTAAAAATAACGGACATGCGCGTTGCCATTCTCAATGGCGTTCCCTTCAGCAGTCCCATCATCCGAATTGATACCAACCAGGGCCTGGTGGGCTGGGGAGAGGTGCGCGACGGGGCCAGTGCCAACTACGCCCTGATGCTCAAAAGCCGGTTGCTGGGCAAAAACCCGTGCAACGTAGAGCAGGTTTTTAAGCAGATCAAGCAATTTGGCGGCCAGGGTCGGGCTGCCGGGGGCGTGTGTGGCGTCGAAATGGCGCTGTGGGATCTGGCAGGAAAGGCTTACAATGTACCGGCCTATCAACTGCTCGGTGGCAAGTACCGCGACTTTGTCCGGCTCTATGCCGATACGCCCGAATCAAATACGTATGAGGGGTTTGCCGAGAACATGAAGAAGCGGAGAGACCAGGGGTATTCATTTCTGAAAATGGACTTCGGTATCGGTATGCTGGCCGATCAGCCCGGCATGCTGGTCAATGCCAACAACTGGAGCGTGAAGCGGCAGTGGGACGATCGGGAACCAGGCAAACTGGGTAACTACGCCAATACCAAACACCCGTTTACCCGGA
>DATHAW010000180.1:0-3637 GCA_035296465.1 Spirosoma sp. | reverse complement strand
TACAGACCCGAAACCTGGTTTTACTATCCGGCCACGTATCAGGCGTTTCCTAAAATCGGCCACTTCAGACTAAGCCCATCCCCGATCAGGCGGCATACGAGCAACGAGTACTACGTGTTTTGTAGAGACTTCGCACGTGGGTATAGCCCGGCGCATGGACGCTACAACACCTGTGCGGTATCGATGCTATGCTCTTAAGTACAAAGTCAGTTAACACAATTGGAGAACGGACTGCGTATCAGCAGGCTACGTGGGTTTGCCAGCCGAATCAATTACAGCATATACCAGTAGCCAGTCAATTGACTACCACATTGAAATTAACATCCAGATCCGTTGTTCCCGGCGTGGGCTGGCCGTTTTTAACGTTTGGCTGGTGGCGCAGAATAAGGTTCAGTTTGCCCGTACCGCTGGCCCCCGTCTTTATATCGGTCGTCAGACCCAGCGGGTAGGGTCCGGGCGCAGGGTTCGTATCCTTGTCGGTGATCGTGACGACTACGGCCGTAGCCGGTCCGGTGGCTGCCGTGTAGGTGTAAACGAACAGGTGCTCATTAGCTTTCTCCTTTATTTCGGCTGTAGCATCGAGCGCAGGCGTAACCGTTTTATTGAGCAGCAACACAACCCCCGTGTAGGTTGTGTTGGCTTTCAGGTTTAACGTAGCCCGGCTTAAGTCGACGTTATTATTCAGGTTTTCAATGGTAGCCGAAACACTTTCGGTGGGCGTGGTCTTGCTGGTTAAGGTCAGTGTAGCCGTTGTGATGACCTCATTATCCTCCGTGGGGGCCACGGTTTGTTCGTCTTTTTTACAGCCGCCAGCCAACAGGGCAACGGGCAGAATGAGCAGGAGTGATTGACGAATCAGGTTCATAGTTTGAAGCAACATGGTTGATATATCAGGAATTATGGTTAACGAATGAAAGAGGCAGTTTAAGTTTAAGCACAACATTCCGGCCCGGTTCATCGGCGAAATACCGAAACCGGTCCAGATAATCGCGATACGCCCGGTTGAGCAGGTTTGTACCCGTCAGGATGACGCTCAATGGCTGATGACTGACACGCCATAAAAAGCCAATTTCAGCGCCAAAAAGCCAATACCCGGCGGGTGGAGGAGCAAAATCCCCGGCAAAAATAAGCTGACCGTTTTCCTGCCGCTGCGAAACAACTGGTGCCCGGTTCTGCCGCGCTATGTACTGGCTGGTCAGGCTAACATAAGCACCGGAGATGCGCTTCTTGTCGGCCGGCTTCCTATCGCCCGGTTCATAGCGCAGGCTGTTATCCGTTCGGTTCGGGGGGATATATACGAGGTAATCCTGGTTGGTGTGGTCGTAAGCGTAGAGCAGCGAGGTGCGGGAGGTAACGGTTAGCTGGTTGGTTACTTTATACCGAATCGTCGCATCGACACCCCTGAATAGGGCCTGCACCTGGTTATAGGAATAAGCCGGAAAGGCCCCTCGCTGCCGTACAATAGGCACCGAATCGGGTTTGAGGTAGATGTAGTTAGCGATCAGGTTATTGTATAGACCTATGTCTACGTAAAGCCGCTGTCCGGAGTACTCAACAGACAGGTTCGCGTTGTAGGCCTGCTCGGGCTTTAGATTGGGGTTCCCGCGCTCGTAGGCCACGGCGCTCTGGTGCAGGCCATTGGAATACAGATCGCTGACGTTCGGTGCCCGCCAGGCAGTACTGAAATTGCCCGACAAGGTCAGGTGCTGGTTTAGCTGATAGGTTGCGCCCAATGAGCCGGTTGTATTTTGCCAGTCGCGGGTTTTAGCCGTTACGTTATTCGTCAACTCGTCCAGAAAGTACGCCCGCAGCCACCGATAGTCATACCGAATTCCGGCTTCAAGTGTCCAGCGTTCATGAGCGTAGCGTTCGATAGCGAACAGGCCCGCACCGTAGTTTCGGTAATTGGGAATCAGGAACAGAAACCGCCGGACATTCCCCTGCGTGATGCCGCTAAAACCCACGCTGCCCGAGACTCGCCCGCCACCAGCCGTTTTGACCGGACGTTGCTCCCACACCAGGTCAGCGGTTTGCGTTACTAATTTCAGGTATAATTCCGGGTCAGTGGATCGGCTGAATGCCTGCACGTCGTACTCGCGCCGTACGTTCTGCTGCCGCCCAACGGTAGCCGTCAGTGTGCCCCACCGTTCAGAACGGATAAAAGCCCTCGCTTTTAAGAGGTCGTGCTGCACCTGCTGGTAGGGCCGGTTGAGGGCGTAGGAGAACCCCGGCTGATTAAGCGGCTCGGGTCGGGCAATAGCCGCGTAGAAATCGGTCAGGCTTCCTACCTGCGCCCCGGTGAACAAGCCAACTTTGGTGTAGAATTGCGAATAGAAGACCTCGACACCCAGCCGGTTGCGCGTATAATTAACGGTGGCCGAGCCGTTATTCTCATGGTAGCTGCTGTTTTCGAGGTAGTAGTTGGGTGCTTTGGCGTAGCCAACGCGTTTCAACGTACCCTGTACCCGCCAGCTTAGGCCCGGCACCTGTTTCAGAGCCTGCTCCAGGAAGCCCGACACAACCCCCTGCCCTCCATTGGTGCCCCCCACCGCATTCAGTTCACCCCCGAAACCGGGCGCAACAGGCATGGCTTTGGGTTCCACCAGAATCACTCCGCCAATGGCATCAGAGCCGTAGCGGATGCTGGCCGCACCTTTGATTACGGTCAGCCGGGTGGCAAGAAATGGGTCAATCTGCGGAGCGTGCTCGCTTCCCCATTGCTGATCCTCCTGCCGGACACCATTGTTGAGCGTTACTATCCGGTTGCTGTACAACCCGTGAATAACCGGCTTGGAAATGGACGGGCCCGTTTGAATGGCATATAATCCAGGCAGCGTTTTCAGGCTCTCGCCCAGCGACTGCCCCCGGGTGGCATCGAGCATAGTGCCGCTCAGAGCCGTCTGCACCTGGAGCAGTTGCTGGGCTTCTGAACGATGCTCCGTTACGATAACCTCCTGTAATAACTTATTATCAGCCACCAGCAGCACAGGCGTCAACGTAAACAGGGAATCAGTATCAACCATCAGCGGCTGGGACAGAAGCGTATAGCCTACAAATTGATAGTCGATGGTGTAATGGCCGGGGCAGACCGCCGGCAGCTGAAAATAACCCATTGTATCGGCAACGGAGCCAGTGGCCAATTCGCGAACGGTGGCTGTTGCACCAGAAAGCGGCTCGTGGGTACCCTGATCCAGAATGCGGCCAACTACTACGGTCGTGCAGATTGTCTGTGCGTAACTGCCTGTCGCTATTGCCTGTATCAACCAGGTGCCCAGTAGTATCGTCCAGAACTTCAGCATGAATCTCATCACCTGCGTATTGACACTGGTTGTCAAGTCTAACCCATCTAATGCAACAAAGTTGCAAAAATAACATAAAATGATTGTAATACTACTAGATGCCGGGGTGTTGTTAGTGCAGAACCTCAAATATCAACTCCCGCAGAATGTCGCCTTCGGTCATGGCCGGTGCGTCGATTCCTTTGCTGCGGGCATCGGCCACGCGAATGGCGTGCAGGATGGCCGCCACTTTAGGCAGCGGAAACGTGCGGGCCGCCGAGAGATAGTCTTTCACGAAGAACGGGTTGACGCCCAGCAGCGGAGCCAGTCCTTTATCGGTCTGATCTTTACTGGCCTGC
>DATHAW010000179.1:0-4675 GCA_035296465.1 Spirosoma sp. | reverse complement strand
CTCAGAAATTTTAGCTTTAAAATGTTAGTGGTTTGAGCATTATATATTGTGGCTTTGTTCATCATCCATATTAGCCACTTCTGGTAGACGGCCTGGAAAATTACGGCACCAATTGAACATGCCGAAGCGATGGCTATACTCCGCCAGTTAATGCCTTTCAGGACGACGTAAGCCAGACTGAAGGATAAAAAAACAACGATTCCAAACTGACGAATTAGTAAGGAAACTATACCTAAACCTAACCCAATTACTATGGGCTTTATGGCATCTTTTTTTAAACCCACCACCAGAAAATAGTACGACCAGATGACAGCGGCATAAAAAGGAACATCGGTCATAAACGTTGCCGACAAACCAAGGTATAAAGGATTCACAGCCATTATTAGGCTGCCAGCCAGGGCCGTTGGCTGGTGGTTTGTGGACTCCCGAATCAGCTTGTAAGTACCCCATAAACCTAAACCACCCGCCACTATTGTTGAGATTCGTAAAGCGGTAAATGAAAAGCCAAATGGTAGGCAAAATAAAGAGCCCCATCCAATCTGAGCAATTAGATTCATGCCGGCCCATCCAGAAACAAAGAAGCGGCCGTGTTCAACGGCCTCCCGTACCGATAAAGCGAATGCCCAGTCATCATTGGAAGGAAATTCACCATGAGGGTTGATAAGCAGGATTTGCACTATCCACAAGAGCAATAAAAATAAAATATGGCCCCTTTGCGTACGTAAAAATGAAATACTCATAAAAGCATGTTTTGGAATATTACGTGGTCAACTCATCCCTGATCCCAAAAACGAAAGCCCTTTTGTGCAATCGTTACGGCGACCTAATTCATCTTTAGATGTTATCAACCAGTAGACGATTCGGTTTCTAAACCTACCTGCAACATCAATAAAAGCCATAACCATCTGCTGCCAGAGCGGCCACTAATATCCTCGGTAAAATTGCGTTGATGGGCAAAATGAGACGATGTTTTTCGTTCTGAGCAGGCTTCCCTACGAATCCACCGAACACAAAAAAGCGGTGAAGCACGTTTTGGGCAACGCTTCACCGCTTTCATACCAAGCTATACTCTGGCTACTATGCGCCTTCGCCAATGGTGCCGGTTCCAAACAGTTTATCACGTATTTTTTGAGTCCGCTCCTCTAGGGCCGGATTGGGCGTGTATTGATACGTTGACTGAACTGCCGCCGAATCTTTGCCTTTTCCATACACCTCAGGATCACCCGCCCGATACGTAGGGCTGTAATCACCAGCGCGGGGATCGGCCTGCCGGATGGTATTATATTTCTGATAGTCGCAGGACGCCAGCGACAGCATTGCCACGATGGCTATTCCTCCACTCCATGAACCCTTCATAATCACTTGCTCCTAAATTGATTTAGCAAAATTAGTTAATAGACAGTAGTGGTTAGCCGTTGCGCATCAGTTTTTTTGCTGAGCGCTAATCCAACCGCTGATTTCAGGTTACCGACTAACCAATCAGCGGGATAAATCATTACCAGCCAGCGCCTTTATTTCATCCGTGACAAAACCCATCAACTCACTGATATATTCGCGCGAAAAGTCGAACGGTACGCCCGCGGCTGCATAAATTTCGCGAATGGGTGCTTTGTAGCCTAACTGCAACGCTGCTTTGTAACCGGCCAGACCAGCCTGCGGGTCGCGTCGATAATTACGCCAAACGCCAATGGCTCCTAATTGGGCAATGCCGTATTCAATATAATAAAACGGCACTTCATACAGGTGCAACTGCTTCTGCCACAAATATTCTTTATAATAGGCTACCCCGCTCCAGTCTGTTACGTTATCGGCAAACTGATCATAGATACGTAGCCAGTTCTCGCGTCGTTCAGCAACCGTAGGCGTTGAAGGCGATCCTGACTGGGTATCAATGAAAGTGTTTTCATAGACCCAGTGCTGAAATTTATCGATTGTGGCAACCCAGGGTAACGTTTCGATAATAGATTCCAGGTGCTGAAGTTTGGCCCGACGCAGTTCATCAGGATCATCGAAAAATACGTCCCAATGGTCCATCGTCAGTAACTCCATACTCATAGAAGCCAGTTCGGCAACTTCCATAGGTGGGTTTCGAAATGCTTTTAGTGGTAGATCGCGCGTCAGAAACGAATGCACGGCATGACCTCCTTCGTGAACCATCGTGACCAGATCGCGCAGGCTCGACGTAGCGTTCATAAAAATAAATGGGACACCTATTTCTTCGAGTGGGTAATTGTAGCCACCCGGTCCTTTGCCCTTCCTTGACTCCAGGTCGAGGTGACCCATTGCCCGCATGATGCGCAAATCATCAGCCAGTTCCTTATCCAGTCGATCAAAACAGGCGATTGTTTTTTCGAGTAGTTCAGCTCCCGTTTCAAAGGGCTTCAGCGGTGGACGACCCGCTACGTCGACTTTAGTATCCCAGGGTCTAAGCCTATCGACACCTAACGCCTGCTTTCGCTGACTAGCCAATTGATTGAGCATTGGCACCACAGCAACGGCCACCGATTCGTGGAAATCGAAACAGTCCTTCGGGGTGTAATCGAAACGGCCCAGAGCAGCAAATGAATAATCGCGGAAATTGGCGAACCCGGCGTTGATTGCGACCTGATGACGCAAATTACGCAGACGGTCAAAAAGCCCATCCAGCGTATCGTGGTCCTTGTAGCGTCGTTCCCATATTTTTCGCCAGGCGGTTTCACGCCTGCCCCGATCCGTCGACTGTAGTAAATCATTGGCCTCGGGCAATGTCAGTTCGCGACCGTTGATATTTACTGTCATGGCACCGACAATGGCACCGTACTTTCGCTCTTCGGTCTGAATCTCGGTCTGCAGCGGAATATTTTTGGTCCGAAAAATGTCAATGGCTTTTTTCATCCCTCGCACCATCACTTCATACCCCTCGTCAGTTAACTGATTTAGGTAGGGGCTATTCACGGCTTTCAGATCGAGCTCATTACCGTATGCTGTCATAGCGGGCTGTATCTGCTCAATAAAGAAGTTGAGTTCATTAACCAGGGCTTCATTAGCGGTATCGCAAGTCATACGGATATACCGCCACGCAAAGTTTTCTGATAGATATGATTCTAACTCGCTCCGGTTCATGAGCCACTGTCGTAGATCGTCGGCACCAGCAATAGGACGCTTGAGCAGGTCATCATAATACGGTTTTACAGTATCCCAGCTTTCTAGTTCAATGGTCTCCGCAATGAAATGTCGGGGCGAACGGACAAGAATTTCGACAGTCTCTGTAGGGGTCATCAGCTTATACCAGGCGTTGCCCGGTTTGTGTTTGTTCATTAGATAACAGGCCAAAACCTGAATGACTAATAAGTCCATGTAAATCTTTTTTGTTCACTCACTTGCAACTACGAATTGTTTCGTATAGGTTTGTTACGAAACAATTCGTAGTTCACTTATGAAGCCTACTGATTCTGAACTGGAAATTCTGCACGTACTCTGGACCAGTGGCCCCAGCACGGTCCGGCAGGTGCACGAAAACCTGAGTTTAAGCCGCGATATCGGTTACACAACAGCCTTAAAACTCATGCAGATCATGCACGAAAAAGGCCTGCTAACTCGGGAAGAAACTAACCGATCGCACACCTACGCAGCGGCCGTAACCGAAGAAGATACGCAGCGGGGGTTAGTCGACCGATTTGTGGAAACGGCCTTCCGGGGGTCAGCCTCAAAACTGGTGATGCAGGTACTGGGGCAGCACAAGGCCTCACGACAGGAATTGGATGAAATAAAAAAACTCTTAAATCAAATCAACTCAGGCGATGAACCTAACTGATATCCTGTCTGGTCCCGTAGCTAATGCGCTGGGCTGGACGCTCATTCACGCACTTTGGCAGGGTTTCGCGCTGGTGCTTCCAACTGCGGTGATTCTTTATCTGCTTCGCAACAGATCCAGCGATCTGCGCTATCGGGTGGGTGTGCTGGCACTGCTGGCTCAACTGGTGCTATCGATTACTACGTTTGCCTGGTGTTTTGAACCAACCATTGACATCGTCAATGATGCTAACAGCCCAGCCATGAGACAATCACTATCCATGCGTTGGCAGGCACTAACGCAAACATTGGGACACCAGCCGCTTCCTTGGTATCAGCAGGCACAGCAGTTCCTCCAAATCCACCTGAGCCAGTTTGTCTTTATCTATCTGATTGGCGTAGCCTTATTTGGCATACGGTTAGTAGGGGGCTGGGTGTATCTGCAACGTCTGAGTCAAACGGCCGCACAACCCGTGGCTAAGCAGTGGGCAGGGATGACTAATACGCTACGGTCAGCAATGGCGATTCGGGCGGTGGTACAGGTTCGTGAGTCAGCGCGGATTGTCGTACCGATGGTTGTGGGTGTCGTGAAACCCGTCTTGCTGCTGCCCATAGGGCTGGCCACCCATTTGTCCGTTCGAGAAGTTGAGGCTGTGCTGGCTCACGAACTAGCGCATATCAAGCGCCACGACTATGCCGTCAACCTGTTGCAGTCACTGGTAGAAGTACTGTATTTTTTTCACCCCGCCTTATGGTGGCTGTCGGGGAGAGTGAGGGAAGAGCGTGAGCACTGCTGCGACGATCTGGCCGTTCTGGCTATCGGGGGTAACGGGCGTATTATGGCGCAGGCACTAGCCCGTATGGAAGAAATCCGGCTGACGCAAACTGCTCCAACTCCCACGCT
>DATHAW010000178.1:0-3204 GCA_035296465.1 Spirosoma sp. | reverse complement strand
GTTTTCGTTACCCCGGAACCAGGCGCTGCCATATTCGAGCACGTACAGATCGCCGGTAGGCGAAAACTTCATATCAATGGCGCTGCTGAAGTTTTCATCGGGTAGGAAACGCTCCATCGACTTGTAGTTACCCTGCTCATCCAGCGTTACGGCCATAATCCAGCCCCGCATAAACTCCACAATAAACCACTTTCCTTCGTAGTATTGCGGGAAAACCCGTTTGGCATTTTTGAAATCGGCTTGATGAAACACCGGACCGCCGGTTGCGCTTCGGCCCGATCGGCCTACTAACGGAAACTCAGGCGAATTGCTGTACGGATACCAAATCAAGGCCTTCTGCGCCGGTGGCAGGTCGTTCAGGCCCGTATTGTTCGGCGAACGGTTAATTGGATGGGCCGGATTATAGATCGACCCGGATTTGGCAGTAGCAAAATCGAAGTAGTTATAAGCCTTGTTGTCACCGATCAGGTAAGGCCAGCCGTAGTTTCCTGGTCCTTTTGCCTGGTTAAATTCATCGTATCCACGAGGACCGCGCCCCGTTGAGTCGGTGCTGGCGTCGGGACCAACCTCGCCCCAGTAGATGTAGCCCGTCTTGCTGTCGACCGAAATACGCCAGGGGTTGCGATGACCCATCGTGTAAATCTCAGGGCGAGTCTTTTGACCACTGTTAGCCGTGCCTTTCGGAAATAAATTACCTTCCGGTATCGTGTACGTACCGTCGGCTTCCGGGTGAATCCGAATGATCTTACCGCGTAAATCATTAGTATTACCCGACGACTTCTGGGCATCCCATGGACCACGGCCTTCCCGCTCGTCAATGGGGTTAAATGGCGTATCGCGCGGTGACGTATTGTCGCCGGTGGTCAGAAACAAATTACCCTTGCTGTCGAAGACCATGCCACCACCCGTGTGGCAGCACTGCTCCCGCTGGGTTGCCACCTCCAGCAGGACTTTCTTCGAACTCATCACTAGTTCATTACCCCGCAGTTCATAACGAGTCAGGATGTTTTTGGCAACGTCGCCGGGTTCGGAGTAGTACAGGTAGATCCAATGATTCTGGTCATAATTCGGATCGGTAACGATACCCAGCAACCCATCTTCCGCTTCTGTTATACGTCCGTCTTTCGCCGTGTACTTCGTGCTAACCGGAATATTGGCTATAACAGTTACCTCCCTTGTCGTAGGGTTGTACGCTTTCAATGCCCCCTTCCGTTCGACGAACAGAACACGACCGTCGTTCAGGAAGGTCATCTCCATGGGTTCGTCCAGCTTTTCGGCCAGAATCACTTTGGTAAAGCGATTGTCCTCGGGCTTATCGCCGGGTGGCGATTGTAACGGACGCGACGATAGCAGACCCACAGCCAGCACACTCAGCAAAGCAGATCGCAGCACCGAGTGCCTGATTTGGAAATAGTCGTTCATAGAGTAACCAAAATGTCGATTGATTCAATAAGGCATTATTGGATCAAAGTTGTTTTGGTCCCACCCATTCAGCAAATCAATCTGGCTGAATACCCGTTTTTCACGTCTGAGTCCCGAAATTTGAGATTTGTGTAAAGTGGAATAGACTGAACCATAGTTAGCCAGACCTGGCAAACCGTACGGGTCCGTCAATCAAAATCGAATAGAATTGAATCAAAAATCCGCCAGAAACATCAATTAAGGGGTTGATAAAATAGCGTTTAACTCACTCTCCCATCGTCAGCACACCGGCAAGCGCTTTGGCTAGTTCTTTTTTGAAAGCCAGCAGGGACTGGCGGGCTATTTGAATCCGCTGGGCCTGCGGGCTGCCTGCGCCGTGCATACTCTCGGTGAGGTAACCCACGGCGTTGCGGCCCAGGGTCATGTTCTCAATCAGCCGCAGGATCCGCATCCGGGCTTCGGTAGGGACGTCGGCTCGGCCTTTGAGGTATTTTTCGAGCAGATGCCCGACGGCTTCACTGCGAAAGTCGGCCTCCGAGGGGAGCGTTGCCACTAAGCCACCCGCCAGGTCCTGTGCCAGCCGTCCGATTTCGTAGGGCAGTTTCGTTACGTGGTGCTTGCAGACGTTGGCCAGCAGGTCATCGGGCAAATAGCCCCCCGACGCGGTGGGTTTGGCTGTGTGCGAGGCCGCAATGCCGGTTGAGTAAATTGTCTCGTTCAGAAACGTCATCTCCACCAGTTTGTCTTTAATATGCGATGCCCCATCGGCCCCGTTGTACTCAGCGATGGTGGCGGCTGCCCCGATCAGCACGTCGCCCACGCCACTTTTGCAGACGTAACTCCGCCGGTGGTAGCACGTAAACCGCTCCACCAGCATCGACGCGTACTCATACTCGCCATCCATGAAAATCAGCTCGTTCGGGATAAACACATCGTCCAGAATGACCATTGCTTCCTGCCCGCCAAACTGGGCATTGCCCACATCCATTGTGCCAGGCTCCAGGCTGCGCGTGTCGCAGGACTGACGGCCGTAGATATACGTAATGCCTTCGGCATCGACCGGAATAGCCCCCACGATGGCGTAGTCGCGGTCGGCTTCGGTCAGGCGGAGGGTGGGCATGATGAGCAGGTAATGCGAGTTGAGGCAACCCGTCTGGTGGGCTTTGGCGCCGGTAACGTATACTCCCTCAGCGGTTCGGCGGGTAATGTGCACAAACAAATCGGGGTCGGCCTGCTCGTGTGGGGCCAGGCTGCGGTCGCCTTTCACATCGGTCATGGCCCCGCCAATGACTGAGTTCTGCCGCTGCCTGTCGGCAATGAAGTCATGAAGCCGGCTATGATACGTAGTGCCCATCTTTCGGTCAATCTCGAACGTAGTGGAAAAGAGCGCATTGATTGCATCCATCCCCACACACCGCTGGAAGCACGTACCGGTCAGTTGGCCTAGCCGACGCTGCATGTTGTTCTGCCTTACGAGATCCTCTGTCGACTGCGCGATGTGCAGAAACCGATTGACCCGCTGGCCCGTAAAGGGCGATATAGCCGTGGCCAATTCAGGGTCTTCGAGGGCCAGGTCGAACGTGCGGGCCACGGCGTTGATCGACGGCCGAATCAGGGGGTGATCGACAATGTTATCGATTCGCTCACCAAACAGGTACACCCTCAGGTTTCGCCCGCGCAGGCTGTCAATATAGTTGGCACCCGACTGGATGGTCCCCGACTGGATGGTCCCGGTCCGGATCGTGGTTTCGATGGTTTGCATAATCAGGACTGATAATCAGA
>DATHAW010000177.1:0-4906 GCA_035296465.1 Spirosoma sp. | reverse complement strand
GCCTTTTCGTCTTCTTTCGGTCAGGACCGCCCGGCTCAATCTAGGGGAGCAGTACTGGACGTAGGCATCCGGCTTCAGAAAACGATCAATTTCTACGCTGAAAATGGCATCACCGCCCAGTATTCTAATCAAAAGCTGTTCGCTCAACGACTGTACGTTGGGCTGAGCTACGTAACGTCTCGGTTAGGTACAGCTCTTGGCTCCAACGCCATTAAACAGGATAATTTCTTAGCCCACGCTGCCTATTACTTTCGGCCGAACCGGTTGATTCGCCCACTGGTCAAAGCGAATATTGGCTATTTCAACGCTGATTACGGCGATGATGTTTTCGACGTACTGCCCAGAACATCGCTGTTGGCTTCGCCCGAACTGGGCTTTTGTTTCTGCCCTGATATGCCGCTCAAGATCAACGCATCAATTGGCTACAACCTGCTGACCGGTAACGGGGTAACCGGTCCGGGTACGCTCTATCCGGTTTTCGTACAGACGAGTATCACCTGGAATGTCCTGAAAAAAAACAGAAACTGACATGAAAATAATCATTAGCCTGCTGATTATGATGGTTGGAGTGGCCTGCTCATCAGAGCCAACCATTACAAAGGAAATGCTCGACGGAGGAACGTTGTTTGACCCGTCGATCTACAAGCCAGAAAACTACCTCGTCTCAAAAGCCATTCCGAACCCAACCCCCGAGCAAGCCCAACGACCGGTCATTATTGCCTGCCACGGCTACACGGCCACAACCTTTGAGTGGGATGAGCTGCGCACCTGGGCTGCAGGCCGAACCGATTTTCTCTTGTCGCAGGTGTTGCTCGGCGGTCACGGGCGCAGCTACGATGAATTCAGGAAATCGACCTGGCACGACTGGCAGTCGGCCATCATGGACGAATATGACCGGCTGGAAAAAGCAGGCTACCAGAACATCAGCCTGCTGGGATCGTCTACTAGTGGCGCACTGCTGCTGGAGTTGGTGGCCTCAGGCCAGTTCGCGAACCGTACCGCTCCCCGCAATTTGCTGCTGGTGGATCCCATCGTGATTCCGTCCGACAAAACGCTGTCGCTGATTCAGGTATTTGGTCCCATGCTGGGGTATATCGAGACCGAGCAGTCGGCGGCAGAAGATAAGGTGTATTACCGGTTCCGGCCCCAGAAAACCCTGCAGGAATTGCAGAAACTGGTCAATGTTGTCAGGAAAGACCTGGAGAAAGGCATCCGGCTTCCACAAAACTTGAGTCTGAAAGTGTATAAGTCAAAGAAAGATTCATCCACCGATCCGGTGAGTGCCGTATTAATTTACAAGGGTGTTTCCACAGCCGACGGCAAGCCAATTGCGGTCGAGTTAGTTGA
This sequence comes from Spirosoma sp., assembly GCA_035296465.1. Lineage (GTDB taxonomy): Bacteria > Bacteroidota > Bacteroidia > Cytophagales > Spirosomataceae > Spirosoma. The sequence goes on along the minus strand of DATHAW010000177.1, from coordinate 3,559 downwards.
GTCTGACCTGCACGTTTATACCCGGCTAAACCTGCGGGACAACGTAACGGCGAAGGATCGGGTTAATCAGACCGCGACCTTTACAGATATTTCGGCAAGGGTACTACGGTAATAAGTCAGGCTAAGAGTAACAGACCACGACCTACTCCAGGCGCATCAGGCTGCTGGGTCCTAAAAATGGAATAAAAAGCCACATCACCAGCTATACGATACAAAGTCAATCCGTTTCGGGCTGATGGTTGGTTACCAACTCACTTAAACGAACTATGAAATCAACACCCGAAAGTCCGGCGAATACTTCAGTGGAATTACTACTCGCCGACGTTGCTGCCGCACGTATCCGCTATGTTGATTTTGTTCAGCAGTTAACCGAGCAACAGGCCCAGTACAAGCCAGAACCTGCTGTGTGGAGTGCTGTCGAGATTACCGAACACCTTTTCTGGGCTGAGCACGGTGGCATCTGGGGTATGTGGCGGGCTTTGCAGGCCTACCGCGATGGTAAGCCGGTCTGGACTGGCGAACACAGCAACCAGGGACGCTCAATTGAGGAAATCATCAACCTTACCTGGCAAACGAAGGAGCAGGTGCCTGCCACTGCAGCACCACGTATGGGTGGCACCCTGGCGTTCTGGTGCGCATCGCTGTTAAGTTTACAACAACCACTTGAAGCGTTTGGTCAGGCTGTAGCCAACGAAACGCTGGAAGCCATTATCCACCCGCATCCTATTTCTGGGCCACTCGACATTCGGCAGCGGTTCTCGTTTCTCCGCTTTCACATCAATCGACACCGCGAGCAGGCAGGCAGACTGATTGCCTAGATTAACGCTTTTTCCTAAAATCAACGTGAATCTGACAATCGCTTATGAAAAACCTTTCCCGCTGGGCCAGCCGCCACGTACCCCTTGCCATTACCTTTATTATTCTGGGCGAAGTTGCTAACGCCTTCAGTGGGTTGATACTGGGTGCGACCTGGCTAGACACGGTCCCCGTGACCGGATTGCATACGGCACTGGCGATACTAATTGGCCTGGCTGCTGGCATTCGACTAACAGCGCATTGGGGCGCGGGCAATTACCGTCTTGAACGATGGTGTCTGTTTGGTGCGTTTATGAGTAACTTTCTGCTGTTCGGGCTGTTGGGCGGGCTAATGGCTCCCCGCACTCAACCGCTCGAGGTGTCAGTCGGCGCGTGGGGGAGCCAACGCAAAGAAATCCGACCCGATACCCTCACCCAGGCAGATACACGGCATTCTGTTCGCTCATCGATAACGACCACCGCTGTAAGCAGTAAGGAAGTGACCCCATCCGGCAAACAGACTGGCTGGCGGATCGGCTATGTACTGCTGTTCGCACTGAGTCTTTTTCTGACTTATTTTATGACCGGGCTGGCCTGTGCCATAGCCTGCTCGGGCAGTAGTTTTTTGGCCTTTATCGTGTTTCTGCTGGGGCTTGGCTTTCTGGCTGGCGGAATCTATTTCCTGGGACGGGCCTTAGAAAAACGGGTAAAAAAACGCAGCGATATGACGCCCGATGAGCGCCGACGAACGGGTCGACGCTTCTGGATGTCGTGGCTAGTATTGATTGGAATTACCGTACTCCTGGCTTTGGTTTCTGCCGCTTCCTAATCGGCAGGCCGTACGGGCTGCTGCACAGTTGAAGCAGGTTACCACATTACTGGACATTGCCGATTATAGCTTGGAGCATTCAGTCCGGAGCATAGGGTAGATCTTAACAAATCAGGTAAATTTTATACGCGTAGGAGGGGTCATTCCAATTATAATAAGTTAGCACAAGATTAACTATATTAGCCGGCCAACTTAACCAACCAGCGTGATCAACTTGACAACGGGTCAATTCTACGGGCAAACTAATGAATTGATTGAGGTGGAAGGGCTTACCTTAACCGATACCGAGTACACCCATGATTGGGTGGATTGGCATTTTCATCAGAACGCTTATTTTACATTTGTTTTAGAAGGGTGTGTTTTAGAAGGCAATAAAAAGGAGGAGTACCACTGTTCAGCAGGAAGTTTATTGTTTCATAACTGGCAGGAGGCTCACTACAACCGCAAGCCGCCAGGCTTCACCCGAGGCTTCCACATTGAACTCGATCCCAAGTGGCTGGCCAGTTTAGACCTTGATTTAACCCAGGTACAGGGTAGTTTGAACGTGGCTGATCCGCAGCTAAAGGTGTTGTTCTATCGGCTCTTTAATGAATCGAAAGTAGCCGATGCAACCCGGCCTTTAGCAATTCAATCGTTGTTGATTGACGTGGTTTCCCGCCTAATCCGTGATAAGCAGGCCTCCGACCAAAGCCGCCCAGCTTGGGTTAGCCAGTTAAGAGACGTATTGCAGGATGCCCCCACCGAAAACTGGACGCTACTCGCGTTAGCGCAAACGGTTGGAATTCATCCGGTCCATCTGTCCCGCTCGTTTACCCACTATTTCAACTGTAGCTTAAGCCACTACATCCGCAGTGTCAAGGTTCAGCGTTCGCTCGCTTTGATGCCTCAGAAACACCGCTCCTTGACTGATATCGCCTTGGAATGCGGGTTTGCCGACCAAAGCCACTTCATCCGATGTTTCAGGGAGTTATGTCAGGACAAGCCTCTGGTATACCGACGTTATCTGTTACGATAAGCACCGATGTTAATTCTATTCTATTTTGGGCATCGGCCGACTCCTACTTTTGTTTGATTAGACCCATCAAACAACCCGCTTAAATATGAATTGCTCGACCCTACTTACCAGTTTGCTTCTTATCGGCATACTACCAGCTTGGGGGCAACCCAATACGCTGGCCACCAACAGTCAGTTACTCAAGCCGGTGCCTCAAATCCATGCAGGCCGCATAACCTTTGCCGCCCGCGACATCCCACTTGAGAAGTATCAGGCGTCTGACTTTTTAACGTTCTACACCTTTACGCCCAAAAGCGAGCTCCACATAACAGCATTTATGCCTAAGCCCTTAGGCCAATACCTACCCGGGCTAGCTCCCGAACGGTCGGCAAAAGAGTCAATAGTTTTGGGCAGCTACCAATTTTCGTTTTATATGGACGGTAACCAGATTTATGCCCTTAACCTGCCACCGGATCATATTGATCCAGAAGTTAAACAGACTGAAACGGTACTTAAACAGCCCTTCATTGCCTATCCCCGGCAGCGTAAGTGGGGTGAATCGATCTGGAACCTTTTCCTGCGTAACGGTGGCCAGCAGGCTCTGACTGAAGGCAAGCATACGCTTAAACTGGAAATACGTCCCTTTCTTAATGCTCCTGAACTAAAACTGGGGCCAATCATGGCCGAAGGCCAACTGGTCTTGGACGTTCAATTAGAACCTAAGATTGATCCGGCCATTGTTAAGTTAAGCCCCCTGACGCCCTATGTGGGCTTAGACATATCCAAGGAAAATTTTGATGTGAATAGAATCAAAGAGCTAAAGGGCAAGATAGATGCGTATGTTTTTAAGGACATAGCCAGTGTTGTTGTCCTTAAAAACGGCAAGTTGCTGATTGAAGAATATTTTAACAATGCCGATCGTAATACCCAGCACGATGTCC
>DATHAW010000176.1:0-5313 GCA_035296465.1 Spirosoma sp. | reverse complement strand
TCTGCCAGCTTTGCTGCGGTAGGTGTAGGTATTGACGTCAACGGACGGCTGCCCTGATTGGGAAAACAGCCGTCGGTTATCTGGCTGTGTTTCTGGCTACCTTTCCAGCATGAAAATGACGTTCGTTGAAAAACTCCGGGGCACCAGACCGCTACTTGGCACCATCGTTTCGTTACCATCTCCTGAGCTGAGCGAACTCCTTTCGCTGACGGGTTTTGACTGGCTTTTCGTCGATATGGAACACGGAGCCCTGTCAATTGGCGACGCTCAGCGGATGCTACAGGCTATAAAGAATGACTGTAACGCCATTATCCGGGTGGCAGAAAATAACCCAACTTTAATCAAACAGGCCCTGGATATCGGGGCCGATGGGGTCATTGTTCCTTTGGTTAACACGGCTGCCGAAGCACGACAGGCCGTAGCATCGGCCCGGTATCCGCCCGCGGGCAAACGGAGCGTCGGCATTGCTCGGGCACACCACTACGGTCTTAACTTTACCGACTACCTCAAACAGGCCAATCAATCCATTGCCGTTATTATTCAGATCGAACACCAGGAGGCCATTCATAACCTGGACGAAATCCTGGCAGTTGAGGGCATTGATGGGGTGTTTATTGGCCCTTATGACCTCTCTGCTAGTATGAACCGGCCAGGAGACGTCTTCGGCTTAGCGGTTCAGGCGGCCATTCAGGAGGTGAAATCGAAATGCGCTCGTAAAGGCATTCCCATTGGTCTGTTTCTGCCGCAGATCGATCAGGTTGAAGCCGAGATCGCCAGCGGCACCCGGTTTTCAGCGGTAGGAACGGATACCTTTTTTGTGTGGAGTGGTGCCCAGCGCGTAGTAGAAGCTTTTAAGGCAGCTTTGGCGGGTTGACACGCTAAACAATCATTTAACGTAAGACAAAACAGAAGTACACGACCAGATTCGGCGCAAATTTGGTGGAGAACCGGAGTAGAAAAAGATCAGTAGTATTCAGACGCCAGCGTCGTTTCCAATATCACCCGCACGGTTCTGGTCCCAACGGCTTATTCTCAAATCTAGTTGCCGTTTATTATCAAGCCTGTATGCATCGCGCATTATCTATATAACAGGACATTAACGATTTAGAAGTTATATCTGAATCGTTAATGTCCTGCTTATATGGTTAGGGGAAATTGGTATATCGTTTCTTTTCAAAAAGCAAGAGGTCTATCGCCCTGATGCGTAGAGGTCACTTAGTGTCCTTTGAGCACTTTGAGGGTGCGGGTCTGACCCGCCGTACTGACCCGCAGCAGATACATACCCACCGGAGCCCCGCCCAACCCCAGCCGCTCCTGATGCAAAGCCTGCTCAACCACCACCTGCTTATCGACCAGCACCTGACCCTTCAAATCGGCCAGTTGCAAGCGCAAAGTCTGATGTTGAGCCCCCTCGATTTTCACTTTAAATTCCTCACCCACCGGGTTAGGATACACCGCTGCCCGCCAGGCTGCCCCTCTTTCTGTATCGCCTGCCCCCAGCCGGGCACGCGCAGAACTCAACCTGGGACTGACCGGACACACCGCACGGATATGCCAAAGGTAGCTTACCATCTGCCCATTTTGGCGGGCCATCAGGGTAATGGGCTGCGCATCGGCGGCCTGGCGTAGTTCCCGATCCACAAAATGCTTGGGGTTTTTGGTCCAGCCCGTAATGCCCGGAGCCATGAACTCAATGGGGGCGGCCGACGACCCCGAACCATCGCCCCCACTGGTTCGGAATGTGAAGGCACCGCTCTGGCAATCGTATTGGGGCATCAGCAGTTGCAGGGCCTGTTCCGACCCACCCAATTGGTTATTGGTAACTCCATTGTGATAGATAGTAGTTCTACCCGAGCCGGTCAGCAGCAAATCCAGCCGGCCATCTTTATCGTAGTCAGCGACGGAAACCGATTGGTACGCCGTCTGGGATTCAAAAGGCAGCAATTGGAGGGTTACATCTACAAAGCCAGTGGGCGTGTTCAGGTAGAGTCTGCTAATGTTACCATTAGCACTTTGACCTGATATGAATAAATCAGATCGTTTATCATTGTTAAAGTCAAACCAAGCCACCGCGCTATAATTCACCTGGGGTAGATTTGGCACCAGTTGCGTCGTCACGTCCTCATAACCCAAATCTCCATCCTTACCCGTCCAACGAAAGAGTTGGCTGCCACCACCCGTAGTAATCAGATAGGGGTCTGTCTGACCTTCATCAGATTTCCTCCAGGCGATCGAAGCACCACTAAAGCCTGCCCCTAAACGTAAGCCCATTGAGGGTGGAAAATCACGCTTTTCGAAGCCTTGATTGTCAGTATTTATATATAACTGATAAGCTTTTTGTGAATAATCTCCCCCCTTTGCTATATCATCTATACTGCCACTCATCATCAGGTCCAGCTTGCCATCTTTGTTTATGTCCCCCCAAGTCACTGAACCACTATAAAAGGGCTTAACAGGACTCCCTGCAAGGTTGGACCAACCCGGCATCCATTGTCTCGTTACATCGGTAAACGTTGCGTTTCCATTATTAAGATAGAGTCTGCCATCACCAAAATAGCCCCAATCCCAACAAATTATAGGCGACCCATCCTCGTTATGGCCGCAAACGATTGGAGCCAGCAGCCACTTATATGCACCAAAGATCACAAAGTCCTGCCACCCGTCTCCGTTAAAATCCTTCCAGCTCGCCATGCTGTGGGTCAATTGGGGCAGACCGGGTAGCTTTTCGGCCGTCACATCCTTAAACCCATCAGGGGTGTTGTGAAACAGGGCACTGTAATAATAAGAACTCGTATAGCCGTAGTCCCCCGTGAGGATCAAATCGGGCCGTTTATCACCGTCATAATCGCCCCAGGCCACCGACCCGAGCTTTAGCCCCGATTTAGGTAGTTCCGGTATCAGTTTAGCTGTCACGTCCTCCCACCCATTACCCGTATTGTGGAAAAGATATATGTGGTTTTCGCGGGTTCTTCGCTCTCCGAAGATAAGAAAATCTTGTAACCCATCGCCATCATAGTCGGCCCAGGCCGCCGAACTGTTGTCCAATTGAATGTTCTGTGGAACCTTGTAAGTGAAGTCATTAAATTGGCCTGACAGTTGTTGGGTCTGGGCTACAGCCTGGTTCAGGCTTAGTAGGATTAGAAGAGACAGGCTCAGGCGGACCGTCCTACGGGCGGCTTGGGCGATAGAGGCAGTAAACGTTGTTTTCATGAGTCTGAGTGGTTTAAGGTATTGGGTGCTTAATATTAAGAGATTGTTTTAGTGTCTACGTTGACACGAAGTTGGCTGAGTAGCTACGGCCTGCCCGGATAGCCTAAGGCCGCGCGGGCACCCCAGGCTGCGTCGTATATCGACTGGAAACACTTCCTGAACGAATCATCGCCATTTACGCCCTGCGTCTTGTCAACCAGGCTGATGTAGGCTACCACCGATACGTCGGTGAGCGGATCATAGGCCATCAGGGACAGATAGCCCGTGCGCTCCCCGTTATGGCCGTAGCCCAGATTAGGGAACAATATGGTCCCCAGCCGGTAGGCAGGATGAAACGAGTTGCCATGACCGGTTTGCATGATTTTCACCGTAGCCGGGCTCAAAACGTTCTGGCCTTTCATCAGCGTCCGCACAAACGTATTGAGCGAGGCCGGCGAGCCGTAGCCATTGCCCTCGGCCACCTGCGCGCTCATGTTGTAATCCCCATACAGGATGGTTTTGCCCGGCAGGCGCTCCATGCCTTCCATCCGGGGAGCCGGCAGAACCACATCGTCGGCCCAGACCGGGAAGCGCAGATTCAAAAAAACGGGTGATGCCGGCCCAACGATGTAATCGCTCAGGTAATCCTCATACGTCCGGGTACGGCCATATTTATGTGAGTACACTTGGGCGATAATATAGCCCAGAATGGTATAGCCCGTATTGCTGTAGTGGTAGCTGGTGCCAGGAGGAAAAAACGACAGTTTGTGCAACTTCAACTGATAAATCAGTTCATCGGCGTTGAACTGATGCCTGGGGTCGGCCGCCTGCATATAGGCCGTGTAGGACTGCCCACCGAAGCCCGGAACCGGTTCATTATCCACATCATAGACCCCCGCAGTGTGTTGCAGCAACTGCTCGATGGTTATTTCGTTTTTATAAGGAAAATCCCAGTCGTTGGGCACATACGGGATTTTGGTACCCGGAATCAGGTCGCTAATACGGGCTTTATAGTTCAGCCAGCCATCCTGATGCATTTTCAGAATGGACGTGGCCGTAAACGTTTTGGTGTTGCTGGCAAAACGGAAGTTGGTATGCTCCGTCACCGGAAAGCCGCCTTCCGGCACTGAGGAGGCCCAGATTTTTTCGGTTGGCGTCTGGATCAATACGTTCAGCGAGGGCACCGAGTTTTGCAGGTCTTTTTCCAGGGCCAGCCGAACGCTGTCGACCGCCCGCTGCACCTTGCTTTGGTTAAAGGACGGCGTACTCGTCAGGGGATGATCCGTACAGGCCAGCAGCCAGCAGGCCAGCCCGCCAAGCAGGCTGGTGCGGACAAGCGCACGCAGTAATTGGGTGGTTGTCGACGCGAGTAAATGGGATAACCAGACGTGTTGCATGGTAAAAGAGGGATATGGTTTGGTCAGAAAAGAAAAAGCCGGAATTCGTTCGTTAGCGATTAACGATCCGGGCTCCTCGTATTCCCATATCCCGCAGCCCATGGGCGAGCTCCAGAAATTCAGGGCCCGGCTGTGGTTTATTTGGGTCGGGGATGTAAGCAAACGTAGCCACGACGAGCACGGTGGTTTTGGTGTCGGGGTTATAGCGCAACCTGGACAAATAGCTTGGCTGAAAGCCGTCATGCCCAAAGCCCAGTCCCTGATCGAACGTCAGCCCCAGGCCGTAGCGCTCGTTGCCGGCATCGCCCGGCAGCATCTCTTTCATCAGGGTCACATTGGCCGGAGAAATACCGGCCTGTCCACTGATGAGCAATTCCATCCATCGGGAGATATCAGCTGGCGTAGACACTACGTGACCATCGGCAATAAAACTAGACATATTGTCTACCCCCTTAAGGATCGTTTGCAGACTACCGTTATTGAGTACATTGAGGAAAGATTCAAGGAAGGGGGTTCTTATCTGCTGATCGACTCCCAGCACCACCCCATAGGTATTGGTCAGGCCAAGGGGCACAAAAAAGGTCCGGGTGATATAGTCGTTAAACGACATGGGCATACCCCGGCGTTGCTGCACCATCTCCACAATCTTGGCCAGCAGGTGATAGCCCGAGTTAGAGTAGTGGAACTGGGCACCGGGCGCGTGGTTGACCAGGTCGTTCTGGGCGAT
>DATHAW010000175.1:0-12029 GCA_035296465.1 Spirosoma sp. | reverse complement strand
GCCGAGAAAGGCTCCGTTGACGATGGCTTGCGCGAAATTTCTTCGCCTGTTTCGGGGTTTGTACCAAAAATGCTCTCTTTGTCCATCGGCGATGGCAACAGGGCCATTACGTAGTCGAGCATTGTTTGAACCCCCTTATTCTTGAACGACGAACCACAAAGCATGGGCACAATTTTCATGCTGATGGTTGCTTTGCGAAGAGCCGCCAAAATTTCATCTTCTGAGATTGAAGCCGGATCGTCGAAGTACTTCTCCATCAACGAATCGTCGAAATCGGCAACAGCTTCCAGCAGTTTCTCCCGCCATTCGGTGGCTTCCTCGAGCATATCGGCCGGAATAGGCACCTCGCGGAAGGTCATCCCTTTGTCGTCTTCATTCCACTCGATTCCGCGAAAATTAACGAGGTCAACTACCCCTTTGAAGTTTTCTTCTTCGCCAATAGGTAATTGAAGTGGAACGGCGTAGCTGCCCAGCATTTCCTTAACCTGCTTACACACGTTCAGGAAGTCGGCACCGGAGCGGTCCATTTTGTTAACGAAGCCTAAACGAGCTACGTTGTAATTGTTAGCCAGGCGCCAGTTAGTTTCCGACTGCGGCTCAACACCATCAACGGCACTAAACAGGAATACCAGTCCATCGAGTACGCGCAGCGAACGGTTTACTTCAACCGTGAAGTCAACGTGACCCGGTGTGTCAATGATGTTAATATGGTATTTTTGGTCGCGGTAAGTCCAGTCGACGGTCGTAGCGGCCGAGGTGATCGTAATTCCCCGCTCCTGCTCCTGTTCCATCCAGTCCATCGTGGCAGCCCCATCGTGGACCTCGCCAATCTTGTGACTTACCCCGGCATAATAGAGGATACGTTCGGTAGTGGTCGTTTTGCCCGCGTCGATGTGGGCAGCGATACCGATGTTCCTCGTGAAATTTAAATCGCGAGCCATTAGCTTGTTATACTGAAAGTTATGTTTTTCTAAAACAGTGGAAAGGGACCGGTAAGTTCGGCAGAGGTCTCTTTTTGGGAATCAGGTCGCAAAATTACTGAAACCCAGCCAGAAAACAAATTGCGGCCCAGAATTGTGTCTCACATAGTTAAGCACATACTTAGGGCCGGCGCAGCTTCACCTAGAGCTGATTGTACTCAATGGCGGTTATAGCTGGCTATTGTGCCAGATTATGAATAGTAAGATAGGCGGGGCAGCTGGGTTGGATGGGTGTTGTTTTCACCGATGTTGTCGCTCCCGAAGTCAATAGGGTGTGTTTATACCATTATAGTTATAATAGTATCACAATAAGAGTTATAGTTGTATAGGATCTTATTCCACCGGAGCCTCCACAATGGTCACAATTTTCCACAAACCCCGAATGTCCTGCAGGGGTACCGTTACGTTGCCGCCGTTGGGGTTGTCTGAGTGGAGGGTGAGGTATTTGCGGGTAATGAGTTCATTGTCACGGATGCGCTTGACCACGAAATAGTCCCGGTACATCACGGCAAAAACACCCCCGGACTGGTATTCCCAATCACTCTCGTTCACCGGCACGGCCAGCACTTTAGCGCCATGGGCCAGTTGTGGACTCATGCTGTTTCCCGAAATCTCCAGTACCACGGCACGTTTGTGTCCTTTCATTACCGGCTTGCGAACCCTGAACATTTCGGCATCTGTAGCCCCCATACCATCGGCGTAACTCTCGACGAACGAAGCATAAAACCGTACGGGCACAAAGGGCACCTCCAGCGTGTCTTCGTCAGTTTTCGTCATCACGGCGTTGGCTTCGGGTGAGGTAAGCACTGGCAGAATGCCCCGAATCAGGTAGTCGGCGCTGATTTGCGGATAACAGGCCAGCAAACTCATGATCGTATCGTACGATGGTTTAGCCCGCCCATTCAGAATGTTGTAAAACTTTGACGGGTTCTCGCCTAACTCTTTGGCAATCTGGTAGATCGTGATGCCCAACGCATCAAAAACCTGTTTCAGCCGATTCTGTATGCTCACGTTTCCGTCAATTTTGTCCAAACATTTTTCCATTATTATCGTATAAATAATAGATAGTATAATACAAGTAAAATATATTGCGCTTGTATTACGCAAACATACTATAAATAGAGACGATAGAGCACACCTTTTAAGACTTTATTATCGACAGTTGAATGAATCGTAACCGGCTAGCCGAGCACTTGCTTCCCACCGTGCTGTTTGTTGATATGAACAGTTTTTTTGCTTCCTGCGAGCAACAGGTCAACTTTTGGCTGCGTGGGCGTCCGGTGGGTGTTTGTGTTTATACCGGCAGGCAGGGCTGCGTTATTGCGCCATCCATTGAAGCTAAGCTGCGCGGTGTCAAAACGGGTATGCGGTTGGACGAAGCGATGGCGCTGTGCCCCGAATTAGTACCTATCGAAACGCATCCTACCCGCTACCGCGAGTTTCACATAAAGATTGTGGACGTACTCAAACGATTTTCGGACGATGTTGTGCCGAAAAGCATTGACGAAGCCGTGGTTGATCTGACTAACTACCAGATTGTCTATAAAGACATGCAGAAAGTGGCGCATGACATTAAGCGCGCAATTCGGCAGGACGTGGGCGATTACCTGCGGTGTTCCATCGGTATTGCGCCGAATGTGTTTCTGGCCAAACTGGCATCTGACGTTCAGAAGCCTGATGGCCTGACCGTAATCACGCCCGACACCATCGATGACGTACTCCGTTCCTTAAGCCTGACAGATCTGCCCGGTATTGGCCACCGCATGGCGGCCCGGCTACAGGACGCAGGCATTAATACTCCATTAGCCCTGCGTTATGCTTCGCCTGAACATCTTCGGGCTGTCTGCAAAAGCATTGTGGGTTGGCATTGGCACCTGCGGCTGAACTTTGGGGGCGAAGTAGACCTCGACACCAACGATACGTATAAAAGTATGTCGGCCATGCGGACCATTTCGACCGAACAACGTAGTACACCTGAACGCCTGGACGAGTTGCTGCTATCGCTTTGCCTGACGCTCGAACGGCGGATGGTCCGGCAGGAGGTTTATTGCCAGGAAATGTCGTTTTCCTGTCGCTACCACACCGGAAAAACGTATAACTACGAAGTGCGCTTCCCCGAACCGAAACAGGACGGCCCCGAATTGCACCGAATTATCAGGGAGCGGTTGCTCAAGTTTCAGGAAGTGCACCGCTGCGAACCAGTCCTGAATGAGCACCTGCGGAGTATGTGCGTCGCCGTTTTTCGATTTATTCCGGCCGGGTCGATACCCTTAAGCCTGTTTGAAACCAACACCAGGAAGGATAAACTCCGGCAAACCCTGTATGATATAAAGACAAGATTTGGCCCGGACAAACTCATCCGTGCCACTGAACTCCGGTCCAACCCAGCCTACCGGGATGTAATTGGGTTTGGGAATATCAAAGATTTATAAAACTATATGGAGAGAATCACCTGAAGGGTTCCTTTTGCGCTATAATTGCCTGATGCTTCGCCGAAAAGCACGTGAGCCGGGGCAATGGAACACCGTAAGCATTGTGTCCAAAGGTCGACACGTTGAAGGCTGTCGGATTGCCGATGTAGTTGAATGGGGTTAAAATTCTGGAATTTACCCGGGGGCCAGCCATGCAACGTAGCTGTTGTCCAGAGCAAATTCAACAAGACCGTACTCTCGTTCGGGACCGTTGAAAAAGTTATATCCTATTGCAGGAGCATAACGGCGCTATTTCGTTCAGAAACATAAACATCAAGGCCTTGTAAGGCAAGATCATGCAGAAAAGACGCGAGTTTATAAAGAAAGTAGCCGCCGGCTCGGTCGGTATGGCAATAGGAGGGAGCGCCTACGGGTTCAGTGCCAAAAGTTATAACCGAATTATTGGCGCGAACGAACTGGTGCGGGTAGCCACTATTGGCGTCAACAGCCGGGGCAACAGCATGAGTGGTACCATTGCCAGTCAGAAAAACGGCGAGGTAGCCACCGTCTGTGACGTCGACGAACGGGCCATTCCGAAGGCGATTCAAACCGTCCTCAAAACCAAACAGACACTAAAGCCTAAATCGGAAAAAGACTGCCGCCGGGTACTGGAAGATAAATCCATCGATGCCATCTACATCGCTACACCCGACCACTGGCATGCCCCCCTGACGATTATGGGTTGTCAGGCAGGCAAGCATGTTTATGTCGAGAAACCATTGAGTCATAACCCGAGAGAAGGTGAACTGGCCATTGCCGCAGCCCGTAAATACAACCGTGTGGTTCAGATGGGCGCGCAACGGCGTTCGGCTCCGACCTTAACGCAGGGTATTGAGCAACTTCATAACGGGATCATCGGGCGGGTGTATCTGGCCAAAACATGGTATACCAACAAGCGTAAAGCCACGGTGCTCAAACCGGGTACGGTACCCTCCTGGCTGGACTACGACTTATGGCAAGGACCCGCGCCGAGAATGCCTTACAAAGAGGGCCTAATTCACTACGACTGGCATTGGTTCTGGCACTGGGGTACCGGCGAAGCGCTGAACAACGGCACCCACGAGGTCGACGTAGCGCGCTGGGGCCTGGGTGTTGATTTTCCGACGCGGGTAAGCTCCGTGGGTGGCCGGTATGAATTTAAGGACGACTGGGAAACACCCGATACGCAGATCGTCATTATGGATTATCCGGGGCGGGTGTCGCTGATGTGGGAGTCCAGAAGCTCAAACGGACGGAAAATTGAAGGCCTCGACCGGGGCATTATTTTCTACGGAGAAAACGGCAGTCTGGACACGGGTGGTGACAGTTACAAGGTATATGATCTGGACGGCAAACTGGTGAAGGAAGTTAAACCGCCAGTCTCGGAAAGTGACGTACAGGGGCGTAATACGGCCAGTCCCAGTCTGGGTATGGATAATCTTCACGTTATGGACTTTCTGGATGCGATTAAGAATAATCGTCGTCCAAATTGTGATGTTGAACTGGGATACAAGAGTGTGGTGGCTATGCAGTTAGGAAACATTGCCTGGCGGGTGGGCCGCGACCTGAAGATTGACCCCAAAAACGGTCATATCCTGGACGACAAAGAAGCCCAGAAGCTATGGGGCCGAGACTACGAAAAAGGGTGGGAACCAAAGGTTTAAGCGGGTGATGACACGCCCGGCTCGGTCACTTTTCAGCAGCTCTAATAAACAGAACCAGTAAGCGTAGTTGATCAACTGGTTCCTGGAAATCAGCTGGTCCTTAATAGTCTCAGTTTTTTACCTACCCACGTGGAGAACCGTGTGGGTAGTGTCATCTGGATACGTATCAACTGGCTGATTTTCATGGTGTTATCAGTTAACTACCAGTAGCAGCTAAGCTGAAGTCACTTTAACGGCTTTAAATAACGTCTGATTCCGACCGGGTTATGTAGGGTTATGAATATGAAGTGAAATTGGTTTTAATCCCCTGACTTCGGCCTCACAGTGGCCGGTACAGCCGCTGGCCGCTTAAGGGGGCGGCCCCACTCCGATTCTAATTAACTGTACCGAAAACCAATTGCCAAAAACCCGTCAGTTAAAGCTGGACGCGTTTTTTAGTGGCCGAAATTGTATATAGAGAATCACCCCATTTATACATGAATTAAAAGTAAAAACTTCTACTCATCTGCTGTGATCTAAATATCTAAAAAAACGTTGATGTAGCATTTCTTCAGTTGGACAAACGAACAAGCTGACAGCTGATAACCAATAGGATCAGAAACAGTTTCATCGGATCGAGCAGCAGGTAACCTCTTAATCCGGATGCTCGGTGAGCAGTTCTTTTGGTGTGTAAAATCCTTTGCGGTTTTTGGTTTCGGCACGTACCGCTTTCACCAAATCGGCCGTGATGGATTCGGTAGTTGCATTGCCGAACGAATTACGGATATAGGTCAGCACGGCCGCCATCTCCTCGTCATTGAGCATTTCGCCGTAGGGGGTCATGGGTACACTGCCGGGATAGGCACGTCCGTTTACGTTAATAGGGCCGTATAGCCCGTGCAGCACCAGTTTGATTAGCCGTTCCCGACTTCCCGTTACCCACTGACTTTTAGCTAATGGCGGAAACCCCGCCGATTCGAGCCCCGTTCCGTCAGGTTGGTGGCAGGTGGTGCAGTACCCATCGCGGTTATACAGTGCCTTGCCAAGGGCCATTTTGTCGTTTCCGGTTGGTTTTTTTCGCAAATTTTCGTCCATGATGTCGGCAGTGGGTTTCTGAATGAAGTCATAGTGCGGTTTTATCCAGTCGTCAATGGGGTGCTTGGCCACGGTTGCCTGAATGGTCAATGCATCGGTTTTAGGCAACCAGGTGCTGGCCACCAGGCTTTCCAGTCGCACCCGGCCATGCGGGTCAGCAGCCGCCTGCCTGAGCACTGCCACCTGATTAAACCCTGTCTGGCGGTTACCGGCCCTGTAACCACCGGGCTGACGAACAAGCTGATACCCGCTGTAGCGCACCACCCGCACCGCTGCCGCCCGAACACGCGCATCGGTCGAACGGAGCAATTGGGTCAATAACGGCTGGTCAATCTGGTTGAGGCCCCAGCTTACCCAAAGGGCTTCGAGCCGGTGATGTTCGTACCGAGGGTCGTTGGGGTCGAGGGTGTTGAGCCACGCCCGAAGTTTGGGCAGTACTTCCTCCACTCGGTGCTCCCGCAATTCACGCCGGCTGCGGTAGCGGGTCCGGTATTCAGGCAGTTTGAGATTTCCCAGCAATTGGTCGATGCCCGCGCCGTCAACTGGCGCGGGCGTTACCAGCGGACGCGTCGGGTAGGTAATGCGGTAGATGCGCCCGTGGACGTGGTCGCGCAGCGGGTCGCGGGCATTGTGCTGCATGTGACCAATCAGGACGTTGTGCCAATCGGCCAGGTAGAGAGAACCGTCGGGCGCAAACTCCAGATCGACAGGTCGGAAGTTGGGATCGCTGCTGCGGACCAAATCCATGCGGTGTGCCGTTTTATAGCCGGTGCCGTCGTCTGTCACCTGGTGCATCTTCGTCCCCAGAAAACCGATGGTATTATTGAGCATGATGTCGCCCTGCAACTCGTTGGGAAAGTGACGGCTGGAGACAAACTCCAGCCCCGATGTAGGACGTACCCGGTGTTTGGTTTCGACCAGCGCCCGCGCGTTAGGGGCCGAAATGCCGTAGATTGGCTTGATGGTGCCCGGCAGCAGCCAGTACAGATCGGGATTCGATGTGGAGAGAACGAAATCCTGCCCCCAGTCGTCAAAGGCGATGCCCCAGGGGTTGGTTACGGGCACCTGAGCAATCTTTTCCAGCTTTTTTTGTTGGGGCGAATAGCGCATAAACCCGCCGTGCGTACCCCGAACGGTGCCGTAGGGCGTCTCGACGTTAGTATGCAAGAATATCCCCTCGCCCATAATGATAGCGCCCGACGGGTCGGCGCAAAAGGCGTGAATAACATGGTGGGTGTCGTGGTCATCGAAGCCGCTCAGCACGATCTCCACCTTGTCGGCCCGGTCGTCGCCGTTTGTATCGGTGTAGCATTTGAGGTTAGTTCCCTGTGAAATATACACCCCCTCCGGGGTCAGCTCGAAACCAGCCGGAATATGCAGGTGATCGGCAAAGATGGTCTGTTTGTCGGCTTTGCCGTCGCTGTTGGTGTCTTCGAGGATAATTAGTTTGTCGTTAGGCCGGGGATCGCCGGGGCGGTAGTGGGGGTAGGTGGGCATGGTAGCTACCCACAGCCGCCCCTTGTTATCAAACGCAATCTGCGCCGGATTGGCCAGGTCGGGAAACTCCCGCTCGGAGGCAAACTGCTCAATCTTAAAGCCGGGAGCCATTGTGAACGTACGCAGAGCCTCCTCACCATAGCGATACCGAACGCCCCCTTGTGGGTTGTAGTTGGTCTGAATGGGTGGCAGCGGATGGGTGCGGGCGTCGGCAGCTGCCAGGTCGTAGCGTTCACCCATCGCGCTACGCCAGATCAGGGTATCGCGGTTGGCGGTTAGTTGACGGATTTTAATGAGTTCATCGGGGTAGTTATCCGGTCCGAAGGGTTTGTAGCGTCGGCCATACACATGGACACCGTTGGGAATCTTGTAGTCGTTATGCCAGTGCCAGTTTTTGTCCAGTACAGCGGTATTGACGGCTTCCCGCTTAGTCTCATCGCGCACAGACACGGGGCCAAACAGGCCATCGGCCAGCAGGTTGGCGAATTTGTCGTACCCCGCTTCGTTGAGTTGCAGGCCGTCAATGGTTAATTGCCCATCTGTTCTGTACCACGTCTGACTAGGCGAGAACGCATCCAGAAAAACGACCCCGTTTTGCTGAGCTACCTCCTGCATGGCCTTTGTATACAGGCGCAGGTTTTGGTTTTCCCGGCTACCGTCGGGCAGGTCATAGAGGGTCGACAGGTTCTCAAACGCAAGAGGTGACACCAGCGCCAACTGCGGGGCCGCCCGGCCATTGTAGCGCTGGCGCAGCGTGTGTTCTATAAAGGCAGAAAGTTCGGATTTAAAAGAAGCTAGACCCTTTGGGCCATTATACGATTCACTAAATCCGAAGAACGCAATAATAACATCTGCCCGAAGGACTGTGAGCCACGCATCTGGTTTGGGAAAGGTGCCCTCACTATTCGAGTTTTCCCCGTATTCAGTATTGGCGTAAAATTTTTCGGCACCCGGAAAGGCCCAGGCGTCGTTTCGGGCCGAGTGCGGCCGGAAGCCCGGTGTATCGCCCCCGTCGCACAAATTACGGATAAACAACTGCTTGTCAGGGTAGCGCAGGTGCATCTGGGTTTCAAAGGAGCCGTAGTTCATCATCCGGGAGCCCAGATTACCCCCAATCAGGGCAATGTGCGTCCCTCGGCTAATTGTTAGTTGTTTGGCCGTACCAACTGAAGGCAGGCCGGGCTGAAAAGCACTAATTCCGGACAGAATCGCGACCAGGATGATAAAAATTCCAGAAATGCGCGGCTGGAGAAGAATTGATACTATCATGAAACTAGGATTTAGCAGGAGGTCGTGGAGTACATTCGTGTTAGGTTTACTGTTCCTGGCTTAGTATTACCTGCATTGGTTCAGACAAAAACAGTTGACACGGGTTGGGTTAGGGGTGCTCCACTATTTTGCGCTCCGAAACTTCGGCGGCCCGTGGCCCGTCAAAGGATACCCAGCGCCAGGTTACGTTGCCAGAAAAGCGGTCGTGCTCGCACATATTCCTGATGTAAACATCGTGAAAACCGGTGGTAGGAGTCAGGGTAATGGGATGAGTCTTTAGTTCTTTGCCACGTTGCTGCATGGGCGTAGCGCCTACCAATGGCCCCGCTGGGCTGTCGAGGTGGATTTCCATGCGCCCGTTGAAGGCCCCCATTAGGGTCAGTTGACGAATCCCGGTCAAATCAACATGACGAATCATAGCCCAGGACTCATGACGCCCACCGGTTAACACATCATTTTTATAGCTCGCATCGTACATCTGGTCGAACTCCAGCGCATTGACAACCGACGAGCGCAGTACCTGTTTCGATTCGGCCCGCAGTGGCTTTACGCCCTTCCCGCCCCGGTCGGTGTAGCGGGCTTCGATCAGATAGTGTCCTTTTGCTTCTGGACTAACTGTTTGCCTGTCAATGATGGTAGCGGAGATACCAGTGGCAAGCGGCACCACTGGCTGCGACAGTGAAAGGATGTACCGTACCATGTCGCGGGCCTGCTCTTCACTGATTTGTGGGTGGGCGCTCATCTGGTGCGTACTACCCCACACGCCCCCGCCCCCTTTCAGCACCTTCTGCGTCAGCGTCGGCACCTTGCTCTCGTCCGCTCCATAACGCTGGGCAATCTGTTTGAAGCTGGGTCCCACGGAGGCCGCGTTTAATTGGTGGCAGGCCTTACAATCGCTTTCGTTGAGCAGCACCTCCCCGCGAACCAACTGTGTACCGGCGCTTTGATGACGTGGAATTAAACTCGCCCTGACCTGTACCTGCCCGGCGCGGATGCCTTTTCCAAGCGTTCCGTCTTCGACATCAGCTACTTCGACTTTGTAGGTAGTCGCTGGCTGGTAGAAAGTCTGGTTGGGTAGCTTAAGCTGAATCGTCGGCCGTGTGTTACCCGCCAGCAGTTCGAGCGAGTGCCGGGCTGTAGCTCCAGCAACATCCGTGACCGTTAGTGTCACTACGTGCCGACCCGGCTGGGTTAGGGTAAGGGTAGGGGTAGCCTTTTGCGAAAAGACCCGCCCACGTCCATCCCGCCATTCATACCGAAGCGAATCGCCGTCGTAATCGACTGAAGAAGCTGCCGACAAAACGACGTTTAAGGGAAGTCGGCCATCGTAACGTGACGCTTTGGCCACGGCTACCGGAGGACGGTTTCCGGCGATGTATTCGATGCGCGACAAGCGGGCGTTGCTGTTCTTCGACCAGTTCGACCCAAACTCCAGCAGGTACAATGCCCCATCAGGGCCAAAGGCCATGTCAATGGGTTTGTGCAGGACTTCATTGGGCAAAAAAGACTCAAGCGAGGTAAAGCGTTGCTCGTCATCAACATGCACCACTTTCAGCCAATTCCGCATCCAGTCGGCGATGAACCAACACCCGTCAAAATAAGCCGGGAACTTGATGGGCGACGCAGAAGCGGCATCATATCGATACACCGGCCCACTAATGGCCGTCCGGCCACCCACACCCACCGCAGGGAAGTCGGGCGACGCATCGTAAGGATACCAGATAAACGCATTCTGAGCCGGAGGTAGCTCGCGCAGCCCCGTGTTGTTGGCCGAAAAATTAATGGGCCGGAGTGGGTCAAAACGGCCGAGCAACTGCTCATTGTTGCGAAAATCGACATGGGTATACGCCTGACTGTTACCAATAAACAGGGGCCAGCCAAAGTTACCGGCCTGCCGGGCCTGGTTGAATTCGTCGTAGCCGCGCGGCCCCCGGGTGCTGTCGCGGTCGGCATCGGGTCCTACTTCGCCCCAGTAAAGGATACCCGTTGGCCGGTCCACAGTGATACGGTAGGGATTACGGCAGCCCATAATATAAATCTCGGGGCGAGTGCCGGGCGTATCTTTAGCGAACAGATTTCCAGCAGGAATGGTGTAGCTCCCGTCCGGCTCCGGGTGAATGCGCAGAATCTTGCCCCGCAGGTCGTTGGTGTTACCGGCTGAACGCAAGGCGTCGTGTGGTTTATACTCAGTACCGGACCGGTCGTCGATCAGGGCGTACCTGGTAAAGAAGGCATTGGAGTTGTCGCCCGTTGCGGCATACAGATTGCCATGCGCATCGAAGCAGAGCGAACCACCTGTGTGGCAGCAGGTATTTTCATAAGGATATTCAAGGTACACTTTTTCGGATGCGTGCTCCAGCGAATCGCCCCGGATGGTGAAGCGTGATAGCCGCGCTACCTTATTTTTACCGGGTTTGAAGTATTGAAGGTACAGCCAGCCCGTGCGACTGAAATCGGGATCGAGCGCCATGCCGATGAGGCCGTGCTCCGACCCGTCGTGGGTAGCGATCGTCCCCAGGGTGCGGAGTTGTCTCTGACCTGGTTCCAAGAATTGAATGGCCCCTCCTCCATCAATCCAGTACACGCGTCCATCGGCGGCCACTTCCAGTTCAAAGGGCAGGGCTGGTCCCTCGAACAGCGTTACCCGCCGGAATCGGTTATCGTCTGGCCTGGCAGGCTTCTGAGCATAGGCGGCTGACCAGGCAAACTGCCCTGCTAATACGGCCAGACAAACAATAAGTCGAAAACAGTAAGCGGTTCTCATAGGTTGGCGTGAAACAGATACAATCAATAACAAAAGGGTTCTTGTAGCTGCCCTGCACCAGAGAGCAAACCAAGAGTACACTGTCTTATACATCCGTTAATTTTACGGCTCATTTTTTGAACGGCGGCATTCCGGCGGCTTTTTAATGTAAAAATTGATCAATCTTTTTCGTATCGAAATCTGGGTATCCTTTCTTACCCATTCCTTGGTAGGCCCGATCTTTAGCTGTTACATTGTTAGTGACGACCGTGCCCTGTCCCGCAGCCTGTACGCCCACCTGCGTGAAGTAATTAATATTATTTTGCGCAATCAGGTTGTTCTCGCCTGTATT
>DATHAW010000174.1:0-6358 GCA_035296465.1 Spirosoma sp. | reverse complement strand
GATTTGGGGTTGAACAGGCACGTTTTAAGCCTTACGTTATGCGCAGCCCGTTTGTATGCCAGTAGTACCTGTTCCTGATTTAGCCGCTAAAACGCTCGATGCCCACCAGCGACTCAACGACCACTACGGCATTCAGGCAATCTACGGTCGTGCCGACCCGATGCACGAATTGATTGGAACGATATTATCACACCGAACAACCCATGCCAATGAGGTTACGGCCTATCGCACCATGCGAGAACGGTTTCCAACCTGGGAAGAGGTTCGAGATGCGCCCCTTGCCGACCTGACTGACGCGATAAGGAGTGCTAATTATCCGGAAGTAAAAGCACCTTATATTCAGAATCTGCTCACTCACCTGATCCACGAAACCGGCGCAGCCAACATTGATTTCCTGAGCGATCTGTCAACTGAGGACGCCATGAAGTGGCTTACAAACCTACCTGGTATTGGACTGAAAACGGCTACCCTGTTGCTGCTTTTCAATTTTAAAAAGCCAGTGTTGCCAGTCGATACGCATGTTCACCGGGTTACCCAGCGGATTGGCGTTATCGGCCCAAAAGTAAGCGCCGAAAAAGCTCATGCCCTGCTGCTGGCCTGCTTTCCACCCGATGCCAATGTTCTGTTTAACTTTCACAAGCATTTCTACTGGCACGGGCAGCGAGTTTGCACCTGGTATTCGCCGAAGTGTGGTGAGTGTGTGCTACGGGACTTCTGCGACTTTTACGAGTCGGGCGGCACGATGGCGTTGAGTAGTACCCCGAAACGTAAATAATCCCGTTAGGCTGTTCTTCTTAACTACGGGCCCCGTATTTACGCTCATGAAAAGCCTGGGACTGATCAACCCAGTTGTCGCGCTCGATGCGGCCGGGGAAAAACTCGATAATTCTGTTTACGGTTTCGGAATCTTCTTTTGTAAAATTGGCCACCTGCCGATACGTGTAGATGCCGATAGCATTCAGTTTACGTTCCAAAAACGGCCCAATACCAATAATATCCTTTAAATCGTCGGCTTCGGCAGCCGAAGCCCGACCAATCCGGTCGAAGTTAACTTCGTGAGCACGGGCCGCAATACGACTCAGTACGGCCGCTTCAGAGGTGCCCGGCATGGACGTGCCCGGACTGGACGTGCCCGGCATGGATATACCCGACCTGTCAGTTTCATTACGTAGTGACGAACCACTATGTCGGTCCATCGAATCCCGGCCGGTTATCACTGCAGGTTCAGTATTTGAGGTAACGGGAGCTGGCTCCTCCGCAATTTTAGATGCTTTCGTTTGTTCATCGTTCCGCGATGGTACCTCCAGTGCTTCGGCTGTCACCACGCTGGGCATGTCCATTTCGGGCATGGAGGTGCCAGAGGTGTCTTCGTGGCCGAGAGTGGGTATTGATTCAGACGAGTTAGACGATGTATGAGCGGCATTCGTCTCCACCAGTGGTTCATCATGAAAATTAGTAATGGGTATAGCGGTAACTTCTGGTGTTAAGTGGGCGGGAATGACCGTTGTTTTTGACTCGCGTATGTTATTCAGTTCGGCTTCCCGGTCGGCAATATTCGTCCGCAGCATCTTTATCCGGCCATTCAGAATCAGCCGGCCCAGTAACCAGCCCACAAAGGCGGCCAATGCCAGCAGCAGCAACATTTCGGCAAGGGCAGTGGAAGGATTTAAGGGGTCTAAGCCAAACATAATTTTATCAGTTTATATCTAATGGTTCAAAGTGTGTGGGTCAGGATGCCACGGCAATTCGTCGGACAAACGGCGCTACTCTTTATTTTTAGCCAACTGAGCCGCCTGTTCAACCCATTTTTCACGTTTGATGCGGCCAGGAACGATTTCGATTACATCGTTGACCTGCTCGGCATCGTCCTGAGTAAAATTGGCAATCTGCCGGTACGTATAGATACTGACCGCGTTCAGCTTGCGTACCAAAAACGGACCAATACCCACAATAGCATTCAGATCATCTGCTTCCTCGGCTGTTGCCTGCCCAATCCGATCAATGTTGAGTTTGTGTGCGCGGCCCGCAATGCGCTGCAGCACTGAGGTTTCCTCGGGATTACTCCCAATTACAGTTGGCACAGTTGCAGTGCGCTGTACGTCGTCCAGGTTCCGGGTGGCACGGGCCAGATCAGTTTCAAGCTTGTTTGCAATGCGCTGGCGAGATCCATAACCAATGATAAAGCCAAGTGTACCGGCTACAAACAGCATAATCCAGTGCTGCATCTGAGCGTCGGGCAGGTGATGGGGATTCATGTCAAACATGACGTTCGGAATAGTTAATTGGCTGGTTTAGGTATTACTGCACGACTACCGTTACGCGTCGGTTCGCTTTGCGACCCTCACGGGTATCGTTCGACGCTTTTGGCGTGGCTTCGCCTTTGGCTTCTACCACAATCTGCTCCTGTCGGATTCCCGACCTCCGCAAACGGCTTTTGACTCCGTTTGCTCGTCTGCGGGAGAGTTCCAGGTTCGTGGCATCCGGGCCGGAATTATCGGTATGACCCGTCAGAACCAGTTTTTTGTCTTTATGGGTAGCCAGGTACTTTGCCGCTTCATCAAAAAACTTCGTTGTTTCCGGCGTTCTAATAAAGCTGGAACCGGCGAGTCTAAAATACAGGTCTATTGGCTTAAAAACCGAGGTGAATTTCTCGGCAGCGGCTAAACCATCTTCAGTTACTGGGGCAGTTGTGCTGGCTGATGGGGCTTGCGTCGTGTCGGCTGTCGGAGTGGCAACTGGTTCGGCTCCGCCAAATGCAAAGCCTATACCCCCGTATAGCAAGTCGCCCTTTGAGTTACGGACCAAGTCGCTGTTTCCATCCGTACCGCTGCGAACCTCTCCCTTTGTTATAAGCGATTCGGCTACAACGCCCTGCTGCACAAAATACTGTTTAACAGCTTCGGCACGGGCCAGCCCTAGGTTGGCAAATGAGGTGCCGTTGGTTTCATCAGGCATGTAATAGCCGGTAATGGTCATAGATTTACCCGGCATGGAGGTGCCCTGATTTGCTTTCAGATAGGCCGTTAACGAATCGAGCGAGTTCCCCAATCCCTCCATGTTAGCGTTGGCACTGGAACGGGCAAAACTGAAGTTTCCAGGAAAAACCAAGCGAAAGCTGGCACCGTCAGCAATGGTAAGCCTGTTGGGAGCCACGTCAGGTGAGGAAGTTTCTTCGGCGGACGTAACATCAGCAGCAGGCTGCGCATCGTCGGCGCAGAGTTGCTTTATTTTGCAGACATGCCACCACGTCGACCCCGCCATCCAGATGATAAGCAGGAGGATCCAGGGTGTTTTTGACGCAAACATAAGAAGTAAGGTTAGGTAGTTTTGTCTGGCTCACAAGCGCGGCTTATAGCCAACCGACCCAATAGGTTGGGCATTATCAGTCGGTCACCCAAAAATACAAGCAAGCGGCCCAAATCCAACAGCATCTGTTTATTTGTACGGTGAGACATAACGGCCTGCCGGTTGAAATTCGGAATCTTCGCCGTAGCCTGTCGAAACACGAGCCGCGGCTGATTATATTTGTTTTCTCAGACCCGCCGTGGCTGCTCAATTTTCTCTTTTATGCACCCAAATCAGGCCATACAATAACTCTACTACGAACTACCGTTTGCCGGTGGTTTCCTGACCTGTTAGTATCGAGCGATAATCCAACTGACTGTTGAGCCCTCTTTATCACGCAAACCCATTCCGGCCGCAAAGCTGAGTAGCGTGCGTGGGTGAGCTAACGGGTCGTCAGCAGAATCTAGACAAAAAACATCCATTCTGAATGCTTATTGATCTCCGTAGCGACACCGTTACGCAACCCACGCCCGCCATGCGCGAGGCTATGTTTAAGGCCCCGCTGGGCGACGACGTGCTGGGCGACGACCCCACCGTCAACGCGCTCGAAGCCAAAGCAGCTACCCTGTTTGGGATGGAAGCAGCCCTGTTCTGCGCATCGGGCACGATGACCAACCAACTCGCCATTCGTACGCTCACGCGGCCGGGCGACGATGTAATCTGCGATTACCTCTCGCACGTGTATCAGTACGAAGGCGGGGGAATTTCTGTCAATGCCTTGGCCTCGGTGAGTTTAACCCACGGTCTCCGCGGCAAACTTACGCCCGACCTGATTCGTGAATACATCTACAGCCCGGCCGACCCCCACAAGCCCCTGTCGCGGCTGGTGGTTATTGAAAACACGGTTAATAAGGGAGGAGGTTGTTATTACACCGTACCGGAGATTGCGGCCATCCGGCGGGTATGCGACGAGCATAACCTGTATCTACACCTGGATGGCGCCCGGCTGTTTAACGCCCTTGTCGAAACCGGCGATCCAGTTGAAGCCTATGGTCAGTTGTTCGACTCCATCAGCATTTGTCTGTCCAAAGGGTTAGGTTGCCCGGTGGGCTCGCTGCTGCTGGGCCGGGCCGACATGATCCGGCAGGCCCGGCGCTACCGCAAACTGATGGGTGGCGGCTGGCGGCAGGCTGGTTTTCTGGCGGCAGCGGGCATCTACGCCCTCGATCACCATGTCGACCGGTTAAAAAAGGACCACGCCCGCGCCCGAAAAATTGGTGCCCTGCTCGAACACCTGCCCGAAGTAGAAGAAATCCTGCCCATTGACACGAATATCGTCATTTTCAGACTTCCCGAAACCCTTTTAGCCACGGACTACGTTGCTCTATTAGAAACCAAAGGCATCCGGGGTATTTCATTCGGCAAGCATTTGGTGCGCTTCGTAACGCATCTGGACTTCACGGATGAGATGCTGGCGGAGATGGAAACACAATTGCAGTCATTGGTTGTCAATCAATAGTCGTCAGTAGGCGCGGTTGCTTATGACTAATGACTAATCAGGGCTACTTATGCATATTCAGACCAGACCATTACAGAAAGACGACTATCAGGACCTCAAAGAGGCCATGATTGAGGTATATAGCGGTATCGGGGGCGATTACTGGGAGAAAAGTAAAATTACGAAACTCCTCAACATCTTCCCCGAGGGACAGTTCTGCGTGGAGGTCGACGGCAAAGTTGTGGCCTGTGCGCTGGCGATTCGGGTCAAGTACGACCAATTTGGCGACAATCATACCTACCACGAAATCACCGGTGGTTATACGTTCAAAACCCACAGTGACGATGGCGATTACCTATACGGCATTGAGGTTTTTGTGCATCCCGATTACCGCGATTTGCGGCTCGGCCGGCGCCTGTATGATGCGCGGAAAGAATTGTGCGAGACGCTTAACCTAAAGGGTATTCTGGCGGGCGGGCGCATTCCCAACTACAACAAATTCGCCAGCGATCTGTCGCCCCGCGAGTACATTGCCAAGGTGAAGCAAAAGGAGATTTACGATCCGACGCTCACCTTTCAGATTTCCAATGACTTCCACGTCAGGAAGGTGCTGCGCGGCTACCTGCCCGGCGATACCGAATCCAAGGAGTACGCGACGCTGCTGGAGTGGATCAACATTTACTACGTTGCCGAGAAAGACAAGCGCCCCCATACCGACTCCATTATCCGGCTGGGTGTGATTCAGTGGCAGATGCGTCTATTCAAGAATCTGGATTCATTTCTGGATCAGGTCGAGTTCTTTGCCAACGCCGTCAGCGACTACCGGGCCGATTTCATGGTGCTGCCCGAATTCTTCAATACGCCCCTGATGGCCGATTTCAATGATCTGCCCGAACCGGTGGCCATCCGCAAGCTGGCTTCGTTCACGGAGGCCGTGCGGGAAAAACTCTGCGAACTGGCCATTTCCTACAACGTCAACATCGTGGGCGGCAGCATGCCGCTCGTCGATGAGGATGGCAAGCTGTATAACGTAGCGTACCTCTGCCGGCGCGACGGCTCTTACGAAGAATACCGTAAGATTCACATCACGCCCAACGAGGTACGGCATTACGGTATGGTGGGTGGCAACGAGATCCGGACATTCGACACGGACTGCGGAAAAATTGGCATGCTGATCTGCTACGATGTAGAATTTCCCGAGTTGGGCCGAATTCTGGGTCAACAGGGAATGCAGATTCTGTTCGTCCCCTTCCTGACCGATACCCAGAATGGCTACTCACGGGTGCGACACTGTGCGCAGGCTCGTGCCATCGAAAACGAGTGTTACGTAGCTATATCGGGCTGCGTCGGCAACCTGCCGAAGGTCCATAACATGGACATCAACTTCGCGCAGTCGGCAGTGTTTACGCCCTCCGACTTCCAGTTTCCAACCAATGCGGTGAAGGCCGAAGCCACGCCCAATACCGAGATGGTGCTCATTGCAGACGTAGACCTGAGCCTGCTGAAGGAACTTCACGAACACGGCTCGGTGCAGGTGCTTAAAGACCGGCGAACTGACTTATACGACGTAACGTT
>DATHAW010000173.1:0-4183 GCA_035296465.1 Spirosoma sp. | reverse complement strand
GCCGAATCGCTGAAAAACAATGTGAACGCCAACGTACTTGGCCAGGCGCTGGTCAGTTTGGTGCAGGGCATTCTTACGGGTTTGACGCTCTGGATTTTCGGGGTACCCGATGCACCGTTCTGGGGTGTTGTGGCTTTTTTTATGGCCTTCATTCCCGTATTGGGAACACCCCTGGTATGGGGTCCGGCGGGGCTGATTCAACTCTCTCAGGGAAACACGAATCAGGGTATCGGTATCCTGGTCGTGGGCGTTGTGGTGATTATCAACATTGACAACCTGCTGAGGATTGCCTTAGCCAAACGCATGGGCGACATTCACCCGCTCGTTACATTGGCGGGCATTGTGCTGGGCGTACCTATTTTCGGGATTATTGGGCTGGTGGTTGGCCCCCTGCTCCTCTCCTATTTCATTGTCCTGATTGAGGTATTCGAGCGCGAGAATCGCAAGCAGGAAAAAGAAGCGGCCCTTGCTGAAGAGAAACTGGAGCAACAGGCAGAACCCCTAATCAATAAAGCGCCAACGGCCACTAGCAGGTAAATAGGCTACCTACTACTGGCCGTTGGCGCTTTATTGATTAGGAAAATCTCTGTTACTGTCTCGTCACTTTGCTGGCACCGGATGTTTCGGAGTCGAGTGAGCCGACCTGGCCCATCACGGCGTGGCTGGCTCCGCTGGCATCGACTTCGGCACGGTCAACGGAGAGGCTGGTGGCTTCGATTTTACTAGCTCCGCTCAGGTCAGCGGTCGGGTTGGTGGCATGGCCCCGCAGAATGGCATTCGATGCGCCCGACAGACCGAGGGACAGGTTTTTTACCTCTCCGTCAAATACCGTCCGGCAGGCACCGCTCATATCGATGCTCAGGTTGTTGTAGGGACCAAAGCCCGCCAAACTAGCCTTCGATGCCCCCGACAGTTTCAGTTCGTCGATATTGGGCACCGTAATGGTCAGACCCACGCGTTTGCGGTTACTCCAGTCAAACAAGCCGCCCCGGCGGTCAATCTTAACTTCGAGCGTGCTACCGTCTACCCGAACGTCCACATCACTCATGTCGTCTTCACGGCCATCGGCAACTACTTTGTAGACATCGCCCTTGCGGAAACGAACCACAAACGCACCGGCCACATTGACCTTCGAGAATTGAGTAACGTTGAATTGCCGGGTATGGTCGCCCATCTCGGCGAAATCTTCACCCAGTTCACCGGCTACGGCGCTCTGCACGTCGTCGGTGAGATCCGTCACGTCGTTGTCTTCGCTGTCTGAATCGCGGGATGTTTCGCGGGGGAAATTCAGGCAGACTAATCCATCCGTTCTGGTGAATTTCCAGAGGCTGGCAGGCATCCGGTCGAGTTCTTTTTCGCCGAATCGATTGCGGATGTGGCGGGCAAAAGCGGCCGACATACGAAACGGCTTCTCGTAGGGAATTTTCAGGTCCATTTCTAAATCCTGCATTCTGAAGTGGGCCTTTGGGGCTAACTCGATGCCATCATCGAACCGAATGATTGAATCCTGCTGCACGTACCGGTATTGAATGGTACGGGCATTGGCCTCGGCATTGGCCCGGTTACGCCCCTGGGCTTCAAACCGCTGCACTAAGTTGATGTCGGTTCCCTCATAGCCTACCAGTTCAATATCCGTTCCCAGATCATAATCACTGTCGATGTCAACCAGCTCAAAAGTCGGCGTGCCGACAACCCGCAGCACGTTGGTTTGCTCAACCACGCCTTTACGCTGGAAACTGTTGATGAGGGGCGTAGCGGTTCCGGCAAACACCAGCATGCTTACGAGCCACACCCCAGCCAGCGTCAGGGCAGTGCGGCTGCTGATAACGTTGCGCGTGGTGATAAGCATGATACCCAAAATGGCCAGGCCAAACGCGGGGATCAGGCCAATTAGCACACCCGACAGCACCATGGGCAACGTAATGTCGGCCCGAATCAACCCAACGGGAATACCGCCGGGGCCAAATGACGTATCCGATAATACCCCAATAGATGCCCCCAAAAGGGCCAGGCAGAAGATCATTCCGGCGAAGGCCAAAAGGAGCAGCAGGATACCGGCGAATACCCGGATAACCGCTACCACGCCGTTCAGTAACGGTCCCAGCGCCCGGCCTAGCCCGCCCATGATGGTGGCGATTGCCCGGAAGGGGAACAGCAACACCCGCGTTAAGGTACTTTCGTTGGTCGGCGATTCATTAATGTTCAAGTTTTGCTTGATGCTGCTTTCAATGTTCGAGAGCGTAATGGGGCGCCCCTGCATCTCCATTTTCTCGGTGAGCGTGTTGGCCGGGGGGGCAATCATCCACAACACGACGTAAAGCAGGAAGCCCACACCAAAGAACACGATGCCAAGCACAAACAAGAGCCGGACAACGCCCGTGTCGATACCGAAATAAGCTGCAATACCCGATGCCACACCGCCAAGTACCTTATCTTCGGGGTTCCGGAAGAACTTCTTAACTGATTTATCTTCTTCAATGGTACCCACACCCGGCAGGGCAATCCACATGGCAATATAAATAACTGCGGTGAAGCCACTTAGGCCCCCAAAGAAGTCAGGGTCGCCATCCGATGCGCCTACCAGAGCTGGCAAACCAACCACCAGTGCAACAAAAATCAGCCGCACCCACACAACGTCCATGTTAAAATAGTGAGCCAGCCCAGCCGCTACGCCCCCGAGAGTTTTCCGGCGTAAATCGCGGACCAGCCGACGTGGCACTGCGGAGGCTCCTGCGCTTCCAGTCTGTGCAGAACCGTATGCGCCGGTTGCAGAACCAGTTTGCTGATTGCCCGATCGGGTGTTTCCCCCTCCCGTTGCCGAATGGCGCCCCCCGCTGGTTACCAGAACTTCTTCCTCTTCCACAGCCTCAAAATCGGCGACGGTACCCATAGCCGCAATGAGTTCGTTCACGTCCTCGAGCGAAACAGCCTGCCGGTCAGCGACTTTAAGTTTAGCAAGCAGTTTTTCGGCAATTCTATTTTCAATGTCGGTTACGATCTCCTGGCTGTCTTCGTAGGTCGAAAAATACTGCTGGACAGTCGTCAGGTAACTTTTCAGTTTATCGTAGCCATCTTCCTCAATGTGGAAGATTACCCCACTAATGTTAATGCTGATTGTCTTTTTCATGGCTTTGGTTTGAAAAGAGAATAGGTTAAGCGGTAGCTGAAGGAGTTGTCGGGTCAGGCATTGTCATGGGTGCATTCGTGCCGTTGGTGGGTTTCCGATGCTGATCAGCACGGCCAATGATCTGGTTGACCGATTCGGCCAGTTCCTGCCATGTTTCTGTCAGCGACTCGAGCGAGTTGCGGCCCAGGTCAGTCAGAATATAATACTTACGTGGTGGCCCTGACGTAGACTCCACCCACTTGTAATCGAGCATTCCGGCATTTTTAAGCCTGGTGAGCAAGGGATAGAGGGTACCTTCTACCACCATAATACGGGCCGACGTGAGTTCATCAAGCATATCGGACGCGTAAATCTCGCCCCGCGATATAATGTGCAGTATGCAGAACTCCAAAATGCCCTTTCGCATCTGCACCTGAGCGTTTTCAATATTCATCGCTGTTACGTGTTTCGTATAATAACCTGCATCAAATGTACAATAAGGTACTATGCAATGCAAGGTACTTTATTAAAAAATCTATTCTATCAAGATTAATGGTCCAATAGTTGGATGAACGGCAAGGAGATGTGATTCGCCACACTAAATGCGACATATCCAAACTAAATGCGAAACTCTCCAAACTAAATGCGACAGTATCAAGTGTTGTATCCGAAAACTGGGGCCAACCAACCGTTGACAAAGAGCTATAAAAGTGGGTGATTGAGGTGACGGTAGATAGGTAAGACGGCTAAAATCACGTAGCTAACCTACTTGTAGGTTCTGACTCAAACGCCCAGTGATGGGTGAGCCACATTTAGGGAACAGGGAGGATGAAAACGGGGTGGTTTACCCCAGTACTGATTTAAAAACGGACTTATGCAATTGGTTGGAAAACGCTTTCAAGCGTTAAGATCTCTGTCTCGCCGGATACAGTTAGTAAACTAATCCCGAATACCGGTGAAAAACCTTATACTACAGAGTCAACTGAATTGGCTACTGTGCGGACGTAGTTACCCGCTTTTGCCAAACTCATATCAGCAAAACCATACATCTAGGAAAAGCCCGGCTCGTCAGTCTAT
>DATHAW010000172.1:0-15720 GCA_035296465.1 Spirosoma sp. | reverse complement strand
GCCAAGAATGGCCCTTTTTTCAATACCGAAGCGTATCAGTTCACGGGGACGTACCTGAATGACCAGATGTTTCTGGGCGCGGGCCTGAAGGCTGCCTACGACATCATTCCGGACAAGCTGGGCCTGACCGCCAGCGTAATCGGCGCACTGGCGGGCGAGAACGTACCCTTTTCGCGGTCGTACAATGCCAGTATTTATTTTAAATGGTAAACACTCATCAATAAACAACACCCGTTACAACGGGCTAACATTATGAAATCGCTTCTTCTCTTTTCGCTACTTACGCTGGGTCTGTTGGCCGGTTGTACAACCACCGAAGAAACCATCGACCCTGTCGCTAATACCGGCACAATACCGGTATCCGGCACCGCCATTGCGGGGGCACCAACTTCATCAACGACAATGATGGGTCAGTCTGGAGGCTTACAGGGTATGTTTATGAGCAACATACACCCCACCAGCGGGTCGGTGAGCGTATCCGAAACCGGCGGCAAACGTACGCTGGTCTTTACGAACTTCCGGACAGACGGTGGCCCTGACCTGCGCATCTACCTGGCCGAAAACACGGGCCTGCGCAATTTCATTGAAGTGTCCAGACTGAACAGCACCAGCGGTAACTTCTCGGTTGAGTTGCCTGCCAATGCCAATCCGTCCCAGCAGCGATACGTGCTGATCTGGTGCAAGGCATTCTCGGTGCTGTTCGGGAATGCAGAGTTAAAGTAGCCCAATCATGACCTGCTTTTTTCGCATGGCAACTACTGTTTCCAGGTTTGTTGGTGGTGATTACGGCCAGTGAAAAGTGATCAGCATACATACCGTGACCGGCGATTCGCCTGGCTGGGTATCCTATTTGCGTGTCGATTCGGGGGAGATGCCGGAATCCGACAAAGGTGAGTGGGCACTAAAAGGGGGCACTAGCAACCTGCGCTATACCGAACGAGCCTAAAAAGAAGCGCTCACGGCGTTGCAGGCGGGTCTGGGGCGACCGGAAGCGACCTGCGCTGCGCTGATTCCGATCCGCAAGACAGAGGCCTGGTGGGCACTGACACAAGATGAACGGAGATCGATTCTCGTAGGGCGGTCGCATCATATCCTGATGGGATTAGCGTATCTGCCCGTTATTGCCCGCAAACTGTACCATTGCCGGGACCTCGGCGAGCCTTTCGACTTTCTGACCTGGTTTGAACATGCGCCTGGCGACGCCGACGCTTTCAACGAGTTGGTAGCTTCCTTATGCAAGACGGAAGAATGGAAATACGTAGACTGGGAAGTCGATATCCGGCTGGTCAAGGCATGAATTCAGCGTCTATATCTACAAAGATTTTCAAACGAATTAGAAATACATCAATGCAATACGAATTGCCAAACGACAAGGAATTGCCTCTGCATCCGACTACGCTAACCACGATTCGACCAACCAGACCTGACGACGTGCCAGCCCTGAAGGCCGTGATCGACGCTGTTGGTCTATTCCCTTCCGACATGCTGGACGAGATCCTGGCTGGTTACTTTACAGATCCGGACAGTAACCATTGCTGGCTGACCGACGACGATAACGGGCCGGTAGGTGTAGCGTATTACTCGCCGGAGCGATTGACCGAAGGAACATGGAACCTATACTTGATTGCCATTCATTCTGATTGGCAGGGTCAGGGGCGCGGAGCGGCTTTGCTGCGCTACGTTGAACAGGCACTGCGGGCAAGGGGCGAACGCTTGTTGCTGGTCGAAACGTCAGGGTTACCGGAGTTTCAATATCAGCGAGCCTTTTACCGGAGATGCGGCTATACTGAGGAGGCACGAATACGAAATTTCTATCAGGCTGGTGAGGACAAACTCATCTTCTGTAAAGAACTGGCTGACAATAGCCAATCGACACCATTGTAGCCGAAGTATAAGAAAACTATTAAATCAGAATAACAAGTCCTGATTCAACGTGATTTATAGATGGCCATCAACAGTTTAAGTTGATGGCCATATTCTTATGCTAAACTTTTTTGTCATTATGAGGCTAGGAGAGATCTTCGGATGAGGCTGATATTCCCTCTGGCTACAGAGGATTTCTCCTGGCGCTACTCAGATCATGCGGCTAGCCAGTAGCCCGTAGTGCAGGAAGACAGGTTGGAATCGGAGTGGGGCGCTACTGCGAGGCCGAAGCCAGGGAATGAAAATTGGTAGGCTATGGGCAGTGGAAGAATAAATTTACAGCCTCAACCCTGGCTACTGAGTGACACTTAAGTAATCAACTCTTGTCCGGCCATTGTTCCAGACCAGCCGCAATGCGAAGAGCGCGCTGCACATCCTCCCAATAATACCCGCTGTCATAGCCGGTCGACAGTCGGTCACAGAAGCTCAGAAAATCACTAGCCGCCTCAACGCGCTTTTTCTGCACCGCTGGCGGATCGACCCCTGGAGAAAGTTTATCGGATGTGCCTTCCATACCTTTAAAGGTAAGGGGTATGAACATGAAAAAGCCCCATCGGTTGTACCGATGGGACTTAAGGAAGATATGAATTTATTGATAACCCTTTACTTTGGCAAAACTTCGTACTGAAAACCAGTACAAACCAAGAGAAAGTGGTATCAGAACTAGCACACTAGCCGTGATAAATTTGGCCACTAAAGCGAGTACTATGGCTACTATCCAAACACTGAATAGATACTTTGCCCAAGGAAGTTTAGACACGACCTGTCTAGCTAAGTTGACTAGATGAACTTGTTAAATATAGGCAAAGTTTGACATCAAACGAAAATTGCAAATAAACTAGACTCGTTGCATAACTGAACAACTCATTGGTCTCTTAATTATTTGGCAGCGTTCTAACTCTCTTAAACACATAATCCTAAAAATGACCCCTCTTTGAACAAAGCAGTATCAGGCTAACCAGCAGCCGCTTTTTTATGGAAGTCTTCCAACCCTTTCCCCCTAAAGGAGGTCATTCGTCCGGCAACATAGTAATTCACTAACTAGAAAAACTATGAATATCCTGAAAATGACCGGGCGGCTATGCTTGACCGCCATCCTAAGCAGTGGTCTGGCTAGCTGTAGCCAGGACCCCACCAAACTAGCCATTCAACCCACTGATGCTGCCCTCACCATAAAGATGATGCGCACTAGCTTGCGTTCGCTAGAGGGGAATTGGCTATTTACCAATTACAAGAACGAGGCACTGGCCCCTGTTTTGCAAAACCGGCCGACGCTGAGCTTTCAGGATCAGACCGAGAAGGTCATGCGGGTGGGCGGACGGAGCTTCATTAATTATTATGGCGGCACATTTGAAGTCGACGATCAGAAAGGTTTACTCGTGTTGACTGATGCGGTTTTCGCTACCCGGATGGGGGGGTCAGAAGCGGATCTGAAGGCGGAAAGCAAGTACCTGGATCGATTGTCGAAGGCTACTTTCTTTGAGCTTTCGGGGGCTAATGAACTTCGGCTCTACATCGGCCCTAAAGAGAGTCCCAGTACGGAGGTGATGTATTTCAGGCGTCAATAGCCCCTGATTTTACCATAACCGTCTCCATCCAACTACCACTGATAATTGGGTGGAGACGGTTTGGTATCTTGCTGAGTAGCAAAAACAGGGCTCAGTTCAGCCGGATGGTCCTGTCTACCCGTAGCGGGCAAGGGACGGAAAACAACGGGGTAGGATGAACCCGGGTCAGACAAGTACTTGATCTGGATTTCAACGCTGGCCCGTAATGCGTGAGCTTCTCTCAACAATAAGAACACCTTACCGGGGATCTGCCCAACAAAAAGCATTTATCTTCCGAACCGCTGAGTAAATGCCTGATATGCTTTACTAAAGCTGTTCCCACAGAAGCAGTCACTGTACCACTAGAACTGAGGCAATTAAAAGTGGTGTATTTTTTGAAAAATCGAGGATCAATGGAAACGTTTTCCCAAATCAATGCAGCATAAACATCTACTTTTCAACTTTATTCTGAGCCTTTGTGCGCTGGCGGCTACCGCCCAGAAAACTGTGGTGTCCATTCAGGGCGATCAGTTTTATATCAACGGTAAACCTACCTACCCTGGGCGCACCTGGAAAGGACATAAAATTGAAGGCCTGCTAATCAACTCCCGGATGGTACAGGGGATCTTTGATGACCTGAACCCAGAAACCGCTACTGAGTTTGCCTACCCGGATACCAAAAAATGGGACGCTGATCGCAACAACCGGGAGTTCGTGGCCGCCATGCCTCAGTGGTACGGCTATGGCATGAACGCCTTCACGCTGAACATGCAGGGCGGAAGCCCCTACGGATACGGCAATAAAAAGTGTATGAATCCTGGATTCAAGGCCGACGGTTCGTTGATGGATCCCTATATGAACCGGCTGGAGCGGATATTAAAAAAGGCCGATCAGCTACACATGGTCGTTATTCTGGGCCTGTTCTACTTCGGGCAGGATCAGCATCTGACCAATGAGCAGGCCGTTATCAACGCTACCGACAATCTGGTGGACTGGTTGTATAAGAAAAAGTACCGCAACGTGATCATTGAGATTGCCAACGAAACCAACGCACGAGGTAATTATGACCACAAAATCTTATGGCCCGACCGCATTCATGAACTGATCGAGCGGGTGAAAAGCAAGCAAAAAAATGGTTACCGTTTTTTAGTAGGCACCAGTTATGAGGGCCTTGTGGTGCCCTTGCCCAACGTAGTCAAAGCCTCGGATCTGCTCCTGATTCATGGCAACGGGGCCAAACAGCCCCAGCAGATTCAAACGCTGATTGATGCCACCAGACAGGTAGAGGGCTATCGCATCATGCCCATCGTTAACAACGAAGATGACCACTTTGACTTCGATAAAGAAACCAACAACTTCACCGTTTCAGTGAAAAACTATGTGTCCTGGGGCTATTTTGACTTCCGGTTCCCCGGCGAAACCGACTACCAGGAAGGCTACCAGAGTGTGCCGGTCGATTGGGGCATCCATTCGGAGCGGAAGCGAGGCTTTTTTCAGAAGGTAAAAGAGATTACTGGTGGCCACCCGAATTAAATTTTATCAGTAGCTTCATCGGAAAACGTTTGGGCCTCATAGCTGCATTGCAGGGTTAGGCTGACCGTTCGGTAGGGGGCCTCTACCCAATTGCACGAGGTTCAGATGGCAGCCTTACCCTCTCTGGCCCCACACCGGCCGGTGCGGGACCGTCATACTTTTTGATGCTCACCTTTAAAGGTTCTGGAGTACTAAAGGCCGGTACGGTTCACTGATGTGATCCTGAGGATTAAATGGCTCACTGGCTAAAACGACCAGCAAGGCCCCGGGTGAAAATTCATGCATCATGCGCCACACCGTGGGCGGAAGAACTAGCCAGGGCCGAGTGCTGTCGAGTTGATACGTGTAGTGGTCATGGGGTGTTTGAGCATAGATGGTAACTGTTCCCTGTGGGCAACTTAACGCCATATGGCACTGCCGATGGCGATGCTGGCCCCGCGCTGTCCCTCGTCCAATCTGGTAGAGGTAAAAGCATCGCTAGATACCCGAAGGCCACAGGTTGGTTAGCTTCTGCTCATCGGCCAGCCAGAACGGTCGTTCTCCTGCAAATCGAACCTGTTCATCTGGTTCCGTGCTTTTCAGTTTCCCCATTGTTGTCATGCTTACTGGGTTTGAATTCCTTCTTTTAGGTCGTCACAGGCATTGACCACGATCTGGGGGCCGCAGTGCGCTACACCCCCGTCATACCGCCTGCTTTCTGGACTTTCGCACGGGGACGTTCTACGCCCGCCCGGCTGCCACCCGAATAACGTACTGCCGCATTCTGCGACGAGATGCACTTCCCCAGAAACACGCGAAAGATAGCGCCCCCGTTGGCTGACTATTTACTTCCGAACAGAGGTAAATAGCGGTCAGGATGCCACCCGTGCTGGTATCGGTGAAAAAATCAAACTACAGCAGCTAAACGGGCCGTTGAATTCCCGGTTCGCTGCTGTAGTTTGATTTCGAGCACAATCAGCATTTGGCCGGAAATGATACCCACGATGCCACCCCTATCAATCGACAATATTTTTTGATCTTTGAGTTAAAAGATTGTCTGGCATTAAGGCTTATCACTTCGGCTACGAGCCGAAAATGGTACCGAATGGCAATGCTGATACGCGTTGGCCAGACCATACGAGCCCTGTTCGTCAGTGTCCGTCAGATGCCGGTCCCGCAAGTGTTTCAGTAAGTCCAGCATGCACTCATCCCTTCGGAATACCTGTCGGCAGGTCTTTTTGGCCAGGGGGTAAATAGCGTCGTCCGCCGACAGGCTAAAATAGTGGTATTCCCATACCGCATCCCCAGCCCATTCTTCGGTTCGGTAGATCACCAGGGGGGCGCGCTGCATCACCTCATACTCGTTGTGTCCATATAGCCGGTAGATCACTCCCCGGTACGTCTGGTAACCCCAAACCGAATCAGCCGGCAACTTATGTCTTTCTCCGGTTCGCTCAATGACGATAAGCTGGCCCTGACGCGGTTTTTGCCGAATGGCTTTTACCCAGCCTGATCGGGCTTCGCATCCGCAGAATGCAGCAGTTGCAGAGCCCCTCGTCCACAGCCCGTCAAACGGAGGAGTCCGCACCAACCGATGGCCCAGTTAATGAATGCGGAGCGGGGTCGGGTTAATCCGTTCATGAGGCCTGTTCGTTTAGCGGAGGACAATCCCTTCTTTGATTTCTTCGCGGGCGTTGACCACGATTTGATCATCGGCCCGCAGGTTGCCGAACACCTCGGTCATCTCCCCCGACCGCTGCCCCCGCCGGATGTCAACGTACCGCGCCCGCCCGCCCTCGACCTTGATTACGTATTGCCGCTCGGTGGAAGCAATCACCGCCGAAGTCGGCACGGCCAGCGCACCGGGCGTCCCCTCGTCCGACAAAACGATCTCGGCAAACATGCCGGGTTTAAGGGTACGGGATGGATTCTCCACGTCGATCTCAACCGTTTCGGAGCGGAACTGCTGGTTCATACTCCCCGACCGGCGGCTGATTTTTCCTTTGAACTCTTTGCCCGGCATGGCCCCGACCGCAAAGTCGATGGTGCTGCCGGGCCGCAGGCTCATGCTGTGCGCTTCGGGAATGTCGACCACTAACCGGAGCCGGTTCTGCTGTTGCAGCACCAGCATCGGCGCGTCCTGTTTGGCTCCCGACCCGACCAGCGTTCCCGGATGCACGTTGCGCTCGGTGATGTAGCCGTCGAAGGGTGCCCGCACCGTCAGGTACGATTTGAGCTTAGCCATCGCCCGGTAGTTGGCCTGCTCGCCCAGCACCGACGCACTGTCGGCCTGCACCCGCGCCCGGGCCGTCTCCAGGTCCAGCGCCGACACCGAGCCGGGCACCTTGTTACTGGCCAGCAGCCGCCGGTAGTGCTCGCGGCTGGCTACCAGCAGGGCCCGCGTTTTAAGTGTGTTGGAGCGGGCAGCCGCGAGCCGTTCTTCGGTTTCGGGCGCGTCGAGTACCATCAGCACCTGCCCCTTTCGCACCGCCGACCCCCGGTCGACCAGCACCCGCTCGACAAAGCCAGTGGCGCGTGGATAGATCGTCACTTCCTGATAGGCATGAAATTCCCCCGGTAACTGCACCGACTGACCAACCGGCTTCTGCGACACGGTGCCGATGCGGTAGCTGGGTTTCGGGCGCTGGTTTAGAACCGGCTTTTTTTGCTTGGTGTCAGCCGACTCCGACGAGGAGCAGCCGCTAATCAGGCCCGATACGAGCAGGAGGGCAAACAGGCTATGCGGGATGGTTTTCATATATCGCGGGTTGCGTGAGAGGGGCGTGGTCATGGCCATTCTCGGTTGATGGACGAATTAATGGAGTAGCCGGGGTGATTTCATCGGGCAGTAGCGACGGGTCATTATAGCGGGTCTTTTTCTGGAACCAGACGTACACCTGGGGCACGATGTATAGCGCGGCCAGCGTCGAGGCAATCAGTCCGCCGATCACGGCCCGACCCAGTGGCGCAACCTGCTCACCTGCTTCGCCCGTCCCCAGTGCCATTGGCACCATGCCCGCAATCATGGCGAACGAGGTCATCAGCACGGGGCGCAGGCGCAGACCAACGCTGTCGATGGCCGCCCGGCGCACGTCGCGGTACTCCCAGCGTAGCCGCTCAGCGTTGGTCACGATCAGAATGGCATTGGCCACTGATATACCCGTCGACATGATGATGCCCATGTACGATTGCAAATTCAGCGTACTGCCCGTCAGCAGCAGCAGGGCAAGGGATCCCACAATTACGGCGGGCACCGTTGCCAGCACCACAAACGACAATTTGAACGACTGATAGTTGGCCGCCAGGATCAGGAAAATAACGAGGATGGCGATGCCCAGGCCTAATTGCAGACTGTCCAGTGTTTCGGTCAGCAGCGACGACATTCCCTTCACCTGCGTAACCAAGCCCTTCGGCGTTTCACCTAATTTGAGCAGCGTCGCTTCAACCGCGGTGGTGGCCGTGCCCAGGTCACGGTGGTGGGTATTGGCCGACACCGTCACGAACCGGCGGGGACCCGTACGGGCATATTCGCCCGGCAGCGTATCGACTGAGAACGTAGCTACGTCGCCGAGCACGGGTCGCGATTGCCCCGCAACGAGCGGGATCTCCTGTAATTGGCTCAGGTTGCGCATGGCGAACTCAGGAATCTGGACCTGCACCTGATACGTGTAAGCGGCTTTCTGGTCGAGCCACTGGTTTTTTTCCGTGAAGCGGCTCGATGAGGTCGAGGCCGTAATGGAACGAGCCGCCTGTTGCAGACTCAAACCCATCGTGGCTAATTTCTGCCGATCCATATTGATGTTGATGACCGGAAACTTCAGCGGCTGTATGATCCGCACGTCGCGCAGGTAAGGCACTTCTGACAAACTATCGACCAACCGATTGGCGTAGGCCGCTATCTGCTTCATGTCACGCCCGGCCACCTGCACCTCGATGGGCGTACTCGCGCCCCCGCTCATGAGTTTTTCGGTCAGGTCGGCGGGTTCAAACGAGAGCGTCAGATCGGGCAGTTGCTCGGCCACCGCTTCGCGGATACGCTCCTTCAAATCCTGCATGTTGGTATGGTAGCCTTTGGTGAGCGCCACCTTAATCACCGCATCGTTGGAGCCGCTGGTGCTGACGTACAGATTGGTCGTCGCATAGTTGGTCGGCACCACGCCGACGTAAGCCGACGACACGGCTAAGTTACCGTCCGATACCTCATCGACCAGTGCGAGCAGTTCAGTCACGCGTTCTTCGGTGCGTTCGAGCCGGGTGCCGTCGGGTGTTTTCATCCGAATCACCATCTGTCCGGAGTTGATCTGGGGCAGCATATCCTTGCCGATCAGGACGAACCCAATGCCCGCCAGGGTCAGCACGCCGACAAAATACAGCCCAATGATCAGTTTATTCCGGTTGAGCAACCGGTCCGTCTGGCCCACGAAACCCACCCGGATGCGCTCGAAGAACCCCGGCCTCGTGTGTTCTTCGACGTGTTGATGCACATGACTCTTCATCAGCCAGTTGGCCAGCACCGGCACCAGGCTCTGGGCTAGAAAATACGACACCGTCATGGCAAAGCCGATACTCAGCGACAAGGGCAGAAACATCGCTTTGGGTACGCCGGTCATAATCAGCGAGGGAGCGAACACGGCCAGAATGCACAGCAGAATTAAGAGCAGCGGCAGGGCGACTTCTTTGCAGGCGTCGAAAATGGCCTGCTTCTTGGGCTTTCCCATTTCCAGGTGCTGGTGGATGTTTTCAATCGTCACCGTCGCCTGGTCGACTAAGATACCGATGGACAGGGCCAGCCCCGACAGGGTCATGATGTTAATGGTCTGACCGGCCAGATTCAAACACAGCACGGCGGCAATGACCGAGATGGGGATGGTGATAATCACGATCACGGAACTGCGCCAGTCGCCCAGGAACAAGAGCACCATCAGGCCCGTCAGAATGGCCCCCAGCCCGCCCTCGAAGAGCAGACTCTCGACCGCATTGATGACGAATACCGACTGATCGAATTCGTAATTTACTTCGATGTCGTCGGGCAGCAGGCTCCGCATTTCGGGCAGTTTGGCCTTCAGCCGCGTCACCACGTCCCAGGTGGAGGCATCAGCGGTTTTGACGACCGGGATGTACGACGAGCGGCTTCCGTTCACTAAGGCGTACCCGGCCGTCACGTCCGAGCCGTCCTGCACGGTAGCCACGTCGCCTAAGAAAACGGTACGACGGCCCTCCGTAATGACCGGAATCCGATTAAAATCCTCGACCTGATCTTCCAGTGAGTTTAGCGTCGTGATGTAGGTGGTATTTTCGACCCGAATGTTGCCCGATGGCGTCATGGCGTTGTTGGCCGCCAGGGCTCCGACCACCTCGTCGGGCGAGATGTTCAGGCTCCGGATCTTCTGCGGGTCTAAGTTAATGACGATGGTGCGGGCGTTGGTGCCGATGGGGGGCGGAGCTGTCAGGCCCGGCACGGTCGAGAACAGCGGGCGGATGCGGGTGACGGCCAATTCATGGATTTCTTTCAGCGAGCGGGTTTTGCTCGAAAACACCAGATCGCCAATCGGCACCGACGAGGCATCGTAGCGCACCACCTGCGGGGGCAGGGCCCCGGGCGGGAAGAATTTCATGGCCCGGTTTACCTGAATGGCTACTTCGGCGGCAGCCTGGGCCATGTCGCTTCCTTCGTAGAACGCCAGTTTCACTACCGTCAGCCCCTGTACGCTTCGACTCTGGATTTCACGGATACCGCCGATGTAGAGAAACTGATCCTGCATCCGGGTGGCGAAAAAGCCTTCCATCTGGGCGGGCGACATGCCACCGTAGGGTTCGATGACGTAGATGACCGGTGAGTTCAGGCGCGGAAAGATGTCAATCGGGATTTTAGTCGCCGACATGACCGAGAACACCACCACCCCGGCCACCAGGACCAGCACCGAAATGGGGCGTTTTAACGACGTTGCGAGTAAAGACATAGGGAATCGGTTATGCGTAAATGGGGTTGGTCAGCGTCGGAACAGGGTATAAAACTCTTCGAAGTTGTTGGTGGCGTAGGCGCGCTGCAACCTGAGTTGGGCCGCCCGGTTCTGCGTGTTTACGTAGTCTTTCTCGACCGACGTGAGCAGTTGCAACGCGTCGGTCAGGCCCAGAATCGTTTCCAGACCGTTGTTGTAGAGCGACAACCGCTGGGTGTAGGCGTCATTGGCCGCACGGAGGGCGGTGGGTAGTTCGGTGAGCGCCAGCCGGACCACCGCCAGCAGTGAATCGGCGGTAGTAAGCGTATTCTGGAGTTGGACGCGCTCAACAGCCAACTGGTTGGTAGCTTCCTGCACCCGGAACTGCTGAAGCTGAACGCGGGCATTGGCCCGGCGAAAATCCATCAGGTTCACCGTCGCCGCTACGCCAAGCAGAAAATTGGATCGACTGTACATCAAGCCCGACCCTAAGGGGCCGAAGCTGTTGTCGACGTTCAAACTTGATCCCCGCGCCCAGGCCGCCGTCAGCAGCGATACGCGGGGCCGTGCGGCTTTGCGGATCAGGTCAATTTCGGCAGCTTGCCGGGTCACGATGCGCTCGGACAACCGGAGCAGGGGATGCAGACCCGTGGCCGGTGGACCATCGGCAACGGCGGGCGTCAATCGCGAGACCCGAAACGTGGTGTCTATGTCGGGGGCGGCTGGTCGGCCCGTGAGCGTGGCGAGTTGGATACCCGCCTGCCGGTAGTCCTGGAGCACCTGCCAGTAGGCTAATTTCGCTTTGGAGAGCTCGACGGTGGCCAGCGACGAATCCAGTCCCGGCCGAATGCCATTGCGAACCAAATTGACAATGATCCGGCGCACCGTATCGACGCGGGCGAAGTTGCGCCCTTCGATAGCGAGTGACTGCCGGAGCCGGATCAGGTCCAGGTAGGTGTTGATAACCACTTGCCGCAAGCCGAACTGTTCGCGTTCCAGACCCGCTTCGCCCACGGCAATGTCGGCGCGGGCTACTTGATCCTCGGCCGCAAACCGCCCGAAGTTGTAGATTTCCCAGTCGGCGGTGGCCAGTACAATGTTACCCGACGCCAGATCGCTCCGGTTGGTTTCGCGTCGTGCCCCGGAGGTCGGCACGATGAGGCCTAACGAAAAATACGAGCCGGACATTCCATTGGCCGTGCCCACGGTAATCTGGTCGTGGAGCCGGACATTGGGCAGCCGGTTGTCGCGGATGACCCGTTGGTTAGCCCGGATCGCATTTAAGGCCGACCGTTGAGCCGCCAGCGTCGGGTACTGCCCAAAGGTAGCCTCGATGGCCCCTTCCAGCGTTAGCACCTGCGCCGACAGCGGACCCGCCGCGAGCAAGACGCTGGTCCAACCAGCGAAAAACGTAAAGAGCCCTCTGTTTCTGTTCATACCGTCGCGCGTTATGGGTCCTGCATCCGGGGTTTCCAGTTGCCAAACCCCGTATCAAAATAACTGGTCGACTCGTTAGAGACTTCTGAGAGAGTTATTACAATTTGATTAGAATGAGCCGACGGTCCGGTGTCGCACCCACATCTTTTGTACTTTCGATGGTGAAAAGAAGGGAAGTGTATGAACGTGCTGGTAGTCGAAGATGACGTCGAGTTAAATCAGTTCATCCAGAAAGGATTGCAGTCAGAAGGCATCGGCGTGTCGGTGGCTTACGATGGGGTTATTGGCCGCTCGATGATCAACGAGCATCAGTATGATGTGGTC
This sequence comes from Spirosoma sp., assembly GCA_035296465.1. GTDB lineage: Bacteria > Bacteroidota > Bacteroidia > Cytophagales > Spirosomataceae > Spirosoma. The sequence goes on along the minus strand of DATHAW010000172.1, from coordinate 3,038 downwards.
GTACTGGACGTGAACATGCCGGGCCTAAACGGCTACGACCTGTGCCGCTTTGTCAAACAGAACTGGCCCGCCATCCCGGTTATTCTCTTAACGGCTTTGGGCAGTTTGGACAACAAGGTGCTGGGCTTTGAGTCGGGGGCCGACGATTACTTAACCAAGCCGTTTGCTTTTAAAGAACTGGTATTTCGGTTGAAGGCCCTGTCCCGGCGGCATCCCACCCGCGCGCCCCTGCCCAAACGACTTGAGCTGATGGATCTGGCCATCGATACCGAGTCACACCACGTCTGGCGGGGCGGCGGGCGCGTAAGCCTGACCGCGCGCGAATACGCCCTGCTGGAATACCTGCTGGTCAATCAGGGTAAAGTTGTCAGCCGGATTGATTTGCTGGAAAATGTCTGGGACGTTCATTTCAACACCAATACCAACGTGGTGGACGTTTACATCAATTACCTGCGCCGGAAGGTCGACCATGTTGAACCGAAATTATTACACACGGTCTTTGGCGTGGGCTACATGCTGCGGGCCGAACCATGAGCATCAAGCAGAAGATTACAGTAGGCTTCAGCGTCCTGGTAGCGGCCCTGCTGCTATTGTTTTCGGTATTTATCTTCCAGACCTACGAATCCTACCGCCAGTCACAAATGCGCACCCGGCTGCAACGGCGGGCGCTGCTGGCCCAACTTTATTTTCAAAACCGCCGTGAATTTCAACGGTCTTCCTACCTTACCCTGCCTGAACAGCACGAATCGCTGTTTAACGTTCGGAACCAGCGAATCTATTCGTCCTCTGGGCCCGATGATTACCGAGTGCCTGTTTCCTTGCTGACGCAGGCTCGCCAGCAGGAAGTGTATTTCACCTACCCCAGCCCCCGCTGGGACGCGCCCAAAGAAGGGATTGCGTTGTCGTTTACTACCGGAGACGGTCAGTATGTAGCCATTGTAACGGCCTATGACCTGGCCGGTCGCCAAACCAGCCGGAATCTGTTGCTGATTCTTATTGCCGGCAATGTGTTATCGCTGTTGATTATTGCGCTGGTCGGTTTTGTGTTTGCCCGCCGGGCGATGCAGCCCTTTGACCAGTTGATCGGCGAACTCGATTCGGCTACGGTCAATGACTTTTCATTCCGGCTGACGCCCAGCACGACCACCGACGAATCAGGCTATCTGGCGGAATCATTCAATCAATTGCTGAGTCGGTTACAGCAATTAGCTAGGAGTCAGGATAATTTCGTAGCCTATGCCTCCCATGAAATCAGAACGCCCCTGACGGTGGTGAAAGGGATGCTGGAAACGGCACTGGCCTACGACCAGACGCTGTCCGATGCCCGGCACAGTATGGAAGGAGCGCTATACCGATTGGAGGGAGCGATCGACTTGGCGAATGCCCTGCTCCAGTTAGCGGAGGTTGAAAACCTGCGGCCTGCTCAACTGCAGGAAGACGTCAACCTGGTCGATACGATTTTGGATACGGTGGCGTACTTCCGGGAAAAGTATGCCCAGCAACACATCGAACTACAGCTGACCGACGAATTCGCTGAGCAGAGTTCAGCCGTTCGGGTGGTGGGCAATGCCACCCTTTTGCGGACGGTGCTCGTCAATGTCATCGATAACGCCAGTAAATACTCGGGCTTCAAGCCTGTTAGTGTGCGCGTTCACTATGAATCCCCGTGGATCGTTGTTAGGGTCGTTGATCAGGGTATCGGCATCCCGGCGGCTCAGTTGACGGATATATTCCTGCCGATGATGCGAGCCGATAACGTAGGCAGTGTCCATGGGTTTGGGTTAGGCCTGACGCTGGCCAAGAAAATAGCGGATATGCATGCTGGACAGCTAGAGGTAGACTCCGTGCCGGGCAGGGGTACGGTCGTATCGATACGATTACCTGCGCTGCCGCTATAAAAAGGCATGTTTATTAAAAAAATGCGGGTGCAGGAAGGTGGTCGGGAAGGCCTTTTTGATGAACACCCCCACTAGAATCAGCGTTCTGCCGCTGGGCAATACTTACTTTACTTACTCCAAAACGCAGCTTAATTCCTTGCCGGCTCGACCAGGTGGTGGGCAGCGAACGGCTAAACACCCTCGGGCACCGGTGCGTAGAGGCATTAACACCTGAGCAGTCAGCGAGCTGTCTATAAATTAATTTTGCTCATGAAATCAGGATTTACCTATGCCGAAAAATCCCCACTTAACCATCACCGAACGCCTGGCGGCCGACCGCACCGATTTAGCCAACGAGCGGACCTTGCTAGCTTATATCCGCACAGCCCTCGCCCTGATTGCGAGTGGAACGGGCTTTGCAAAAGTGTTGGATTCACCAATCCTGCGGTTGGTGTTTTTGTTATTTATTCCGGTGGGAATATTGGTCATACTCATTGGTGTCGTTCGCTACTGGCAGCGTAGAAAGTCGTTGAATCACTATCAGCCCTAACGTGTTTAGAAAAAGCGGGTTTGAGAACCTCCCACCCTCGTAGCTAAACGTTTACGTGCCTTTATAGAAGTCTTTTGTAAACCCCCTCTTTGCTTTGAAAATATGACAAATAGGCAAACGAATAAACCACCCCAAATCCCCTGCTTTATCGAAAAAGAGGGGTAAGGTAATCAATCTAGATTTAGGCTAATGAACCTTCTAGTTAAGGAGAATGATAAAGCAATAGATGAGCGTTTGCTTTTTCTCAGGTTAGAGTCCTACTACCCGAATAGGGAGTTACGTGATTAGAGAAGGCAAGTAGCAGTAGGATGATGGACGCTAAAGAAGGATCTTTCAATAAATAATAAACCGCGTTGCCTTTACGCTTACTGCTTAAGATTCTGATCTCTCGCATCTGAATCAACTAGTGAGCGATTACCGATTGCCGGAGGTTTAACTGATTTTCTAGCTCGATGAGCCTTAATGCTCCCTGTTGACCCAGCGAGTGGATGATCCGCAACCGAGTGGGATTGGCTAGCACGCTAAGTAGCTTGGCGGCTCGATGAAGATGGCTTTCCTGATCCATGAATGTACCCCTATTTTAACAACCGCTGTTACTACCCACTTCGCTT
>DATHAW010000171.1:0-2532 GCA_035296465.1 Spirosoma sp. | reverse complement strand
TGCGGGCCAGCAGATTGATGGCGCCCGCTTTTTCACCTATGTTGAGTAGCCCCAGAAAAAAAGTCATCACGCCCGCCAGGGGCAGTGCAATGTCCATTACCGCCACCTTCGATGAATCGAACAGGCCCTCAACAATAATTTTGAAGATTTCGGTGTCGCCCAGAAAAATTAGCTTGGCTAGAGCGACCAGAAAGGCAATGATGAAAAAAGCAACCCAGATGTAGTTTAAGGCCATACGTAAAAAATGAGCGAATAGGCCCGCCGGAGCGGAATAGATGAATGACCGCTCACAGAATAAAGGTTAATTGTAGCTTCGCCGATCAATATTCAGCATTTAAACTACAACAGTCAACAGAATCATGAATCGACTACTGCTTATTGGCGCTCTTTCGCTCTTTGTTTCTTTTGCTCGTTCGCAGTCGCTGGAAGCTACTATGCTGAAACAGGGCCTTGTAGATGTTCAAAAAGTAGACCCGACGATACAAGTAGACCTGAAATATTCAACAACGGACAACTTCGTTGGGAAAGATGTGTATGGCGACCTGACGCGGGTTTACCTACAGCCCATGGCTGCCCGCAAACTCGCCAGAGCCAATCAGTACCTACAGCAAAAGCACCCTGCTATGCGGCTGTTGGTCTATGATGCTGCCCGGCCTCTGGCCGCCCAGTGGAACCTCTGGAATGCCCTGTCCAACCTGCCTGAACGCGAACGTCAGAAATACGTGGCTGACCCCCGCAAGGGGTCCATCCATAACTACGGCTGTGCCATTGATCTGACCATAGCAACCATGGATAGCCGAACCGGAACATCAACCCCGCTGGACATGGGCACCAAATATGATTTTTTTGGCCCGTTGGCCTACCCATCGCGAGAGGCCGCGCTGCTAAAAGCGGGTAAGCTAACAAAGCAGCAGATCGCTAACCGCACGATTCTACGGACAGCCATGCGGCAGGGTGGCTTCAGTTCCATTGAATTTGAGTGGTGGCACTTTAATGCCCTGTCGAGACAAAAGGCAAAGTCAACTTTTCGCATTATAGATTAGCGTAGGGTGAGGTTAGCTATTTAGTTAATCCGGCGATAAACTTGGCTCGTCGATGCAACGGCATCTAATAATTCCTGCTACATCTCCGTGTTTTGTTACGTACATCCCAGTCAACTGCTACTCGGCTTCCGACACATTTCCTCGTTAAGTAAAATCGTCAGAAACATTTCTTTGTCCGGTAGTCGCCTGTAGCCTTTTGGCTAGCGGAGGGGTGGTAGGGTATTGGGCGGGTGAAAAACCCGGTCTGCGGCACCTCTCTTTTCTTTATTTAGCAGTTCGTTTACCATGAAAAATAATATATGGCTTAGCCTTGTGCTGGCTACTTCGGTACTTGTCGTTACGTGTACAGTATCCCAAACAGCCCGTCAGCAAACGGCTCAGCAGGCAGCTTCGTCTGGAGCCGACCATAGCAACAAGCCAGTCGTTAATCCTATTGCGAATCCGGTGCCGCTCTCTCCTGAGCAGAGTTTAAAGGCCTTTCAGGTTCCCAAAGGATATCATATGGAATTAGTGGCCAGCGAACCCATGATTCACGAACCAGTGGCCATTGCCTGGGATGGGAACGCCCGGATGTATGTGGCTGAAATGAATACCTACATGCAGGATGCCGACGCTACGAATGAGCACGAACCTTTGAGCCGGGTCATGCTCCTGGAGGATACCAACGGTGACGGAAAAATGGATAAAAGCTCGGTCTTTATCGACAAACTGCTTTTGCCCCGGATGCTCCTGTGCGTTAATCATGAACTCATAGTCAACGAAACGCATACCTACGATCTATGGAGTTATAGAGACAGGAATGGCGATGGCGTAGCCGATGATAAAAAACGGATTTATCACGTTGACCGCAAAGCACCCGGTAATCTGGAGCACCAGCGCAGCGGGTTAGACTGGAACCTGGACAACTGGATCTACGTCACGGTCGATCCGGTACGGTTTCGCTACACGAACGGTACGGTAATCGTCGATTCGCTGCCGAGTGGTTCCAACGGACAATGGGGGCTAACGCATGACAATTATGGTCGGCTGTTTTTCAGCCGCGGGGGCGGAGAGAATGCGGGTTCCGGATTTCAGATAAACCCCAAATATGGCGCTCTTGAGTTTGCCGATGCCTATAATGAAGAGACGTTTAGCCCGGTTTGGTCCATCATTGCCAATCCTGATGCGCAGGGTGGTGCCAAGCGGTTACGGCCCGATAGTACGCTGAATCACTTCACGGCTGGTTGCGGGCAATCTATTTACCGGGGCGATAAGCTGCCCGCTGATTTAGTAGGTGATTACCTGATTTGTGAACCCGTAGCCCGTATCGTTCGGCGTGCCGACGTCGTCAATCAGCAGGGCAAGACGCAACTGGTGAACGTATACAACCAGCAAGAATTTATTGCCTCATCCGACTTTTTCTTTCGGCCAGTCAACACCTATACCGGACCGGACGGCAGTCTCTACGTCGTAGACATGAATCGGGGCATTATCCAGGAATCGCAATGGA
>DATHAW010000170.1:0-5304 GCA_035296465.1 Spirosoma sp. | reverse complement strand
TTGCCGTCTTTATCCAGCAGTTGCTCGCCCGCGTTGCCAAAGTTGAAATACCACTTACCATCCGGCCCGAAAACGAATGTGTGCATACCGTGATCATGCTGCTCACCCCCGATACCCGTAAATAGTAATTCCTTTCGGTCGGCCTTATCGTCGTTGTTATCGTCCGTAAAGACCCACACATTCGGGCTGTCGGAGACAATGACCCGGTTGCCCTGAACCCAGATGCCCAGGGGCGATTCGAGTTCAGGACCCTGGTAAAACACCTTGCTGACATCGGCCTTACCGTCGCCATTCGTATCTTCCAGAATCATGATCCGGTCGCCCTCTTTATTTGTTGGGTTGCCATTAACCGCCGGGCGGTAGTTATAAGCTTCACACACCCAAACGCGGCCCCTGGCGTCTACATCAATGTCCGTTGGATTTTTGAGCATCGGCTCGGCGGCAAACAGCGTAGCCTCCAGCCCCGGCGCTACGTTCAAACTACCCACGGCGTATTTAGGGTCGCGTTTATCGTCGTCAGAAAGCCCGGCAAAGAGTGTAGTCAGATAGCTGCCCGAAGCGGCATTAAGATTCTGGTTCTGGTAAGCCCCAATGAAGGTACCTGCCACCAGTAAACTGGCCGCAGACAGGGCCACGACCCGCCCGGAGAGAGAGAGAGACTTAAGGAAGCTGAGATTATTCATGTGTCAAATCGGAAAGACAGCCGGTTGAAATATAACGCGTAAATATAGGCATAAACAAGGCACCACCGACGTAACAACCCTGTTCTGTTTAATAACGTACTGCGTTGACGGTGAGCTATCGCCAATGGCTACTACCGTAAAGGCAACCATTGGCAAACTATCACCCTATCCAGTCAACACCTACCCCGCCCAGTTCTCGCGGTCGAGGCTCCGGTACTGAATGGCTTCGGCCAGGTGCTCAATTTTTATATCCTCACTGGCCGAAAGATCGGCAATGGTGCGCGACACTTTTAGAATGCGGTCATAGGCGCGCGCCGACAGACCTAATCGTTCCATGGCGGTTTTGAGCAACGATCGGCCCGCGTCGTTAATGACACAGATTTCCTTCACCAGCTGCGACGGCATTATGGCGTTGGAGTAAATCCCCGGTTGTTCGGCAAACCGCGCCGTTTGAACAGCCCGCGCCCGCATAACCCGCTCCCGAATGACCTCGCTCGGTTCCGAGGGACGATTGGCGGTCATTTGATCGAATGAAACCGGCGTGACCTCCACATGCAGGTCGATTCGGTCGAGCAGGGGTCCGCTTATTTTGGCTAAATATTTCTGTACGACGCCCGGCCCGCAGACGCACTCTTTATCGGGATGATTGTAGTAGCCGCAGGGACAGGGATTCATGCTGGCAATGAGCATAAAACTGGCCGGAAACTCTACTGCCCACTTAGCCCGTGAGATACTCACTTTGCGGTCTTCGAGCGGCTGGCGCATCACTTCCAGTGCCGACCGCTTGAACTCGGGTAGTTCGTCTAGAAACAGGACACCGTTGTGCGCTAACGATATTTCACCCGGTTGTGGAAAGCTGCCTCCGCCCACCAGCGCAGCATCTGAAATGGTGTGGTGCGGAGCACGGTAAGGGCGGGTCGCAATGAGCGTAGCGCGGGTGCCAAGCTTACCAGCAACGGAATGGATTTTGGTGGTTTCCAGTGCTTCCTGTAAGGTAAGGGGCGGCAGAATGCTCGGCAGTCGTTTGGCCAGCATGGTTTTGCCCGCGCCCGGTGGCCCAATCATAATGACATTATGACCCCCGGCGGCAGCAATCTCCATGGCCCGCTTAATGTTCTCCTGCCCCTGTACGTGCGAGAAGTCGGCATCGTAGGCATTAATCTGACTCATGAACAGATCGCGGGTATCAGTCTCCAGGGGAATAATCTCTTTTTTTCCTTCGAAAAATGCCACGGCTTCCCCAATGCTCGATACGCCGATTACGTCTAACTGGTTGACAATGGATGCCTCCTGCGCATTCTCAGTCGGGAGCACAAAGCCTTTGTAGCCGCGTTTGCGGGCTTCAATGGCAATGGGCAACACACCCTTAATGGGACGTAGTGTCCCGTCAAGGGCCAGTTCACCCATAATAACGTAGTCTTCCAGTTTACGCGTCGTTATGATTTGCTCGGATGCTTCAAGCACACACAGACCAATGGGCAGGTCATACGATGATCCCTCTTTGCGGATATCAGCCGGAGCCAGATTAACCACTACCTTTTGGCGGGGCATCCTATAACCAAAAAATTTTAAGGAAGCTTCAACACGCTGTTCGCTTTCTTTGACGGCGCTGTCGGGTAGGCCAACCAGGTGAAAATGCAACCCCTGCGCAACGGCTACTTCAATGGTTATAATGCTGGCATTGACGCCATAAACGGCTGCGCCGTAAGTTTTGGCTAACATGTAAGGATACAGTAAACAAATAAAGGCGATCCGTATCAAAACTACGGAAGGACCAGTCAATAAAAAAACCGTGTTGAAAACCAGACCCGGATTACCAACCGGAACGGGCACCGTACCGCAAAATAGAAATAAGGTATGTAAGGTATTTTATTTGCCTGTCGGTCGAACGCTTTTACTGCATAAAGCGTCTGCATAGTCGGAACCCGAATCACCGGCTTTTTTGTATATTTAGCTGAGCGTTTTTACTCCATTCTATGCACCGAACCTTTTACGTGCCCCACTGCTGGCTCGTCCTGTTCTGTATCAGCACCGCCGGTTGCCTGACTGCTTTTTATCCCGACAAAATTTCGCTCGAAAAAGCCTTTACCCGCATCAATACTGAAGTAAACCAACGCAGCCGCGCCTACGAAACCCTGTCGGATGCGACGCAGCGGGTGGGCCACCGGCTGACGGGCAGCGCCAACGGAACCCGCGCCGAAGAATATGCTTACAGCCTGCTCTCATCGTATGGTTTTCGGGAAGTTCGCTACGAGCCGTTTGAGGTAGAAGCCTGGGCACGCGATACGGTCACCTTGTCGGTGGTGCCCGACCGCAGCGACAATTTCCGTGAGGTGGCGGTGGTTGCGCTGGCGCACTCGCCGGTTGAAGCACATGTGAAAGGTCAGATTATTGACGTGGGTAACGGCCTGGAAGGTGATTTTGCCGCGTTAAAAGACAAAATAAGGGGCAAAGTTGTCCTGGTCAACATTGGTCTGGCGGCTCCAACGAAGGGCGCCCGTAATCTGCACCGCTCCGAAAAAACGGCCTTAGCCATACAGTACGGAGCATCGGGGGTCATTATGGTCAACCTCGTGGCGGGCAACGTACTCCTGACGGGCACGGCGTCGGTAACAGGAAAGCTGATCCCAATTCCATCGGTTTGCATTTCGCTCGAAAGCGGACAGGCCCTGCGGTCGTGGATGCAGGAAGAACCGGGTAATCTGCACGCCCTGATCGATATGACCAACACGAGCAGAAAAATCCGGGCCCGCAACGTAGTGGCCACGCTGAAAGGGTCGAAATACCCCGACGAAAAGATCATTATTGGTGGGCATCTGGACTCGTGGGATCTGGCTACCGGTGCCATCGACAACGGCATTGGCTCGTTTGCGGTGATGGACATCGCCCGGACGTTTAGAGCACTGAAACTTAAACCCAAACGTACCATTGAGTTTGTCCTATTCATGGGCGAAGAACAGGGCCTGCTCGGTTCGCGGGCGATGGTCGAGAACCTGAAGAGGGGCGGGCAGCTGGATAAAGTACGGTACATGTTGAATCTCGACATGACCAACGACCCCAGCGGGCTGAACGCCTTTGGCCGAACCGACATGGTGTCCTTCCTGAATACGGTTGGTGAGACCATGAAACAAATTGAACCGGCATTCGCCAACCAGATGCAGAACCAGGCCGGGCTGCACTCCGACCATCAGCCCTTCATGCTGGAGGGAGTGCCAGTGGTGGGCATGAATGGCCACCTCGCCCGCGAAGTACTCGATTGCTACCATGCCGACTGCGATAAGATTAACCTCGTCAATGCGGGCCAACTGCGCAACACGGTCCGCTACTCGACCATGCTGCTCTATGCCCTCGCCGATGCCGAGGACATCCCAACCCGTCGGCAGACGGACACCCAAACCCGTGACTACCTCGTAGCGCAGGGCCTGCGAACCCCATTGCAAATTGCCAACGAATGGCGGTGGAAAGAGTAGCCTGGCCGTGTACTGATAAAGCAGGCAAAGCGGGATTTGTGCTGTTTCTGTGAGTAATATAGCCCTGATCCGGCTTTGCCTGCTTTTCACTTTATTATGGGTTTAGCAATGTTTTTGTTTCTTTGTAAGAACACTGCTTTAAGCCCCTGTCATGGCCAAAAATACCTTCCGCGAACCCGAGCGCATTCCTAAACAGAAAAAGCAACGGCGACGGCAAAAACTGGCTACCTGGCTCAACGACTTCATTGGCCTGGATCGGCTTTTTGGCGAAGACAACGCCTGGCCTATCCGGCACATTGACCGTATTTTGTGGGTTACCTTCCTGCTCGTCGTTTATATTGGTCTGAATCATAATGCTGAGCGGCTCGTCCGACGAATTCAGCGGACCAAAACCCAGGTCGATGAGCTACGCTCCCAGTACACCGTACTCAACGCCGATTTCATGAAAAGCGGCAGACAATCTGAAATCATGAAACGGGTTGTTACCATCGGTTTAGCTGATAGTCAGACTCCACCCCATAAAATCGTCGTCAAGTCCAATGAACATTAAGCAGGATATCATTCAGCGGGCCAACCATGTTTTCTACATCGTTCTGGTCCTGGCCCTGGCCGTGATGGTCCGGCTGGTTTATGTCCAGTATTTTCAGACATTCAAGGGTAAACTATGGCGAGAACGGGTAGCCGCAACGCTTATCCAGCGCGACACAATCCGGGCTATGCGCGGCAACATTCTGGCTACGGATGGCAGCCTGCTGGCAACCTCCCTGCCAACCTACGTAGTGGGGCTTGATCCCACAACGGCTAAGCCCGAGTATTTTGCCAAAAAAGTAGATTCGCTGGGCCTGCTGCTGTCGCGCATCTACAAAGACCGCTCCGCACGCGACTACAGCGATATCATTCGCGATGCCCGTGCCCGCAAACGCCGGTATGTTCTCCTGAACCGACGTCGGGTTACGTTTGAAGAGCGGCAGATGATGCTGCAATGGCCTTTTTTCCGGTCGTCGGCCAAGGTGGCGGCTCGCGGGGGGGTGCTGCGCCCGTACTACGAACGTTATCACCCGTTTGGGTCGATGGCCGAGCGAACCATTGGCAATATCGATGCTAAAACCGATCAGGGGCTGATTGGTCTGGAGGCTTCATTCCAGACTAAA
>DATHAW010000169.1:0-12663 GCA_035296465.1 Spirosoma sp. | reverse complement strand
GTAGTTGGTGATGTGCCTGCCTTCGATATTGGGGGTAGTGGTAACGAGCATTTCAGCGTGTTTTATGGGTAGAGAGTTGTAGAGTACCGAATTAGATGACACCGGACGTAACGGTACCACCGCACAACTTTACAACTTATTTCAGCATTTTGGTTCGACAGTTGTATCAATGGCGTCGTTGACAGGACTTTTCTGTTAGTTTGGGCCAAATTCCCCATCTTCTCCATCCACACCGTAAGCACTGGACTCTAAGCAACCATGCAGGGTTGTAATGTACCGTTCCAGGTAAATGGGAGCCGCTTTGCTTTTGTACTGCAAAATATAGCGTGGATGATCGAGCGTGACGATGCGCTCAAAGAAGCCCTGCTGCTCGTTTAGCCGGCGCAGATACATTTCGTTTTTGCGCCCCAGGCAAACCGCTACGCGCCGGTCAGCACCAAACCCCGTTTGCATGCGTACCGTTTCGGTTATAGCAGGCCAGAGGATATCCGTGGTGGCGCGGTCATCGTAGAAATTGTAATTGACTGGTCCGGCCATTCTTCCCTTATGACTCAGGCCGTCTTTTATCAGAGCCAGCGGAAACAGGGAGGTCAGGAAGAACTTACCGTAGAACGCCCGTGCGCCCCCGAAGGCATCGACAACCTGATATATAAACCGGCTCGATAATTCGGGAGAATCACGGAGGGTGTTTTCAATGCCGCAGTAACGAAGGAGGTTCTGGGGCGTCGTGAACGAGATACCCGTTACGCCCGCCCCAAATCGGCCGGGGTTGATGCCCAGTATGAACACGCGCGGGTTGGAATCAGAAAAAAACTTGGTGTAAAACTCGGTTACAACCCGTTGAACCTCCGGCTGCTGGTACGGATTCATCGCGCCAACACCGGGCGGCAGGCTGCTGGGCGCTTCGAGGGCGTTGTAGTAGGCAATGGCACGGTCGGCAAAGGTGGTCATTCGTGCGAGAAATACGTGTAACAGATCAGGGCGATGTCGGCAATAATTTGCTCTGCCTCCGGGGTCGGTACGCCCTCGACGAACACTGAAAGCAGAAATGGGACTTTGGCGTAGACGATACCTGAATCGCCCCGGATGTAGGCCAGCAGACCGGTTTTGTGCGCCACTACGGTTCCCCTCGGTAGTCGCCGTGGAATCGTCAGGGTATCCTCATTCTGTTTCAGGATGGTAAGCATCTGGGCGCACAAGGCCGGCGTGGCAACCTGGTTTCGATAAATTTTCTCCAGCAGTGTGTTCATCTCCCGCGCTGTTACGTAATTGTCGCGGCCCTGCCGCGCAGCCAGCGTGTCCATCATCAGACGGTTCAACCGGGTTTTTGTCAGGCCAATTGCCTTAATGCGCCCGTTGATGGCGTTCATGCCTAATTCGTTGATGAAAATGTTTGTGGCGGTGTTATCGCTGTAAATCATCATCAGCCGGAGCAGGTCCCGGTAGACGATGCGGCTGCGGTGTGGGTACGCTTTCAGCACACCGTCGCCACCAGTTTTTTCGGAATCGGTCAGGATGTGAATCTCATCCGGGTCGAGCGTACCGGCCTTCACGCGTTCCATCACCTCGAGCATGATCGGGAGCTTGATCACACTGGCCGACGGTACCCTCTCATTGGCCCGGTGTTCAAACATAATGCTGCTGTCTGTCAATGACTTTACCGCCATGCTTACCCGCGCACCGGGCGATAACTGCTGTAAATACGCCGTCACTGATTCGTTCAGCCGCTGGGCAAAACCGTTCGAAATCATGGTTAGGAGCAAAAACAAAGTCGGGACACCCGCCCCGACTTTGCCTAATACCATCGACTGCCTGTTAGTTGCCACAATATTTCTCAGCGTTTACGTTGTGGACTAACAAAGAGCCTTATTTAATTGTCTTTCGTCGGTTGCGCTGAAAGTCTTCAAACATCATGTTGCCGAGACCCTGCAAACCGCTGTAATAGGCCCGGCCATTGTTCACCTTCGTAAACTCCTGCACAAACTGCTTCAGGTACGGGTCGCTCGCAATCATGAACGTAGTAACAGGAATCTCCAGCCGTCGGGCCTGCGCAGCCAACGTCAGCGTTTTGCTCACCACCTTGCGGTCCAGTCCGAACGAGTTCTTATAGTACTTGATGCCTTCTTTCAGACAGGTTGGCTTGCCGTCGGTGATCATAAAAATCTGCTTATTCTTATTCTTCCGCCGACGCAGCAGATCCATTGCTAGTTCAAGACCCGCTACGGTGTTGGTGTGGTAGGGTCCAACTTCCAGATAGGGAAGGTCTTTGGCCTGAATCTGCCAGGCGTCATTCCCGAAAACTACGATGTCGAGCGTGTCTTTCGGGTATTTGATCTTGATGAGTTCGACCAGCGCCAGGGCTACTTTTTTGGCGGGTGTGATGCGGTCTTCGCCGTATAGAATCATCGAGTGGCTAATGTCGATCATCAGCACCGTGGAGGTCTGCGTTTTCTGTTCCTTTTGGGTTACTTCCAGGTCACGCTCCATTAGTGTGAAGTCGTCAACTCCACTGTTGATCTGCGCGTTACGGATCGATTCGGTCATCGAAATCTGCTCCAGCGAGTCGCCAAACTGGTACGTCCGCATATCGCTGCTGAGTTCGTCGCCGGTGCCGGTGTAGGGCGTCTGGTGATTGCCACCCGACTTCGAGCGTTCGAGCTTACCAAAAATTTCTTCGAGCGCCGATCGGCGAATGGTCTGTTCGCTCTTGGGCGTCATCACAATCTTGCCTTCCTCGTTCGACTCGGTCAAATAGCCTTTTTCTTTAAGGTCATCGAAGAAATTGCCAATGCCGTATTTGTCGTCGGTCAGGCCGTATTGCCGGTCGAGCTGGCTCATCCACGACATGGCCTGTTCCACATCGCCGGAGGTCAGCAGCAGCAGTTGCTGAAAAATGTTGAGCAACTGGTCAAACTTAGAGCCCTCTTTTTGCTCGGGTGGTACGTAGTCGGAAAATTGAAAGCCTTTCATGAAATGAGGGATATACTGGATACGGCCGTTATGGGGACAGAACAGCGGGTTTCGGGGATTTGTTCGGCCTGGTAAGCAGGGTTACAGGTCGAGTTGCAGGACGAAGTCGGGCAGGACATCTTCGCCGGATACTGTAACGCCTGCGCCCTGCTTGATTTCGATGGAGCCGTTCGCCCGGTAGATAAACACCTGCCTGCCCGCCCGGTCGATCAGCCAGCCCAAACGAACGCCGTTTTCGCGGTATTCTTCCATTTTCTCTTTCAATACCTTCAGGTCGTCGCTCGCCGAACGAATCTCGATCACAAAATCGGGGCAGAGCAGCGCAAACCCTTTCCGGTCATTTTCGGGAATGGCTTCCCACTTTTCTTTACTTACCCAGGCCACATCCGGCGACCGGACGGCCGAGTTGGGCAGCTTAAAGCCCGTGGACGAATCGAAGGCGTAGCCCAGTTTGGTTCGGCGGTTCCAGAAGCCAATTTCAGTAGATACTTCAAAGTTGTAACGGCCTGTGTCTGTTCCGGTGGGGGGCATAAAAATAATGTTTCCGTTGGCATCGCGTTCTAACCGGACCGTTTCGTTGGCCTGACACAGGTCAAAGAAAAAGTCGTCGTCAAATTCGCGGTAGCGGGGCGGATGCAGGGTGCGAAGTTCCAGTTCCATGGACAGCAGTCAGTTTTACCAAATATAACGAAAAACGCGTCCTGAACATCACAACTGCGCGAGCAGATACAGCACGGCCATGCGCACGGCTACGCCGTTTTCGACCTGATCGAGAATGATGCTGTGGGATGAATCGGCCGCGTCGGAAGTCAGCTCAACGCCCCGGTTGATGGGGCCGGGGTGCATCAGCACGATGGGCCGGTCCAGCTCGTCGAGCATTTGTTTCGAGATGCCGAAATAAAGCGAATACTCGCGCAGCGACGGAAAGTACTTGATTTGCTGCCGCTCCAGCTGAATGCGCAGCACATTGGCTACGTCGCACCAGGCCAAAGCCGCCCGGACGTCGTGGCCCACGCGCACACCGAGCGCTTCGATGTGCTTGGGAATCAGCGTTTTCGGGCCGCAGACCATCACCTCTGCCCCCTGTTTTTGCAGACAGAAAATGTTGGACAGGGCCACCCGCGAGTGGGTGATGTCGCCAATGATGGCAATGCGCTTACCCGCTACGTCGCCGAGCACCGACCGGATCGAAAAGGAGTCGAGCAGGGCCTGGGTGGGGTGTTCGTGGGTGCCGTCGCCTGCGTTCACTACGTTCGCTTTGATGTGTTTGGTTAGGTAATGCGGGGCACCGGGGCTGCTGTGGCGCATCACAACCATATCGACTTTCATGGCCAGGATGTTATTGACCGTATCGAGCAGGGTTTCGCCTTTCTTGACCGATGAGCCCGAGGCCGAAAAGTTTACGACATCAGCCGAGAGCCGCTTTTCGGCCAACTCGAACGACAGCCGCGTACGCGTCGAATTTTCAAAAAAAACGTTGGCTATCGTTACGTCGCGCAGCGAAGGGACTTTCTTGATCGGGCGGTTAATAACCTCTTTAAATTGCCCGGCCGTTTCCAGAATCAACTGAATGTCTGACTCTGTCAGGTTTTTGATGCCCACCAAATGGCGGACGCTGAGGGCAGTTCGATGGGTCGATTGGGCCATTAGGGGTAATGGAGCGGCTTAAATTGGGTAAATATAGCATCTGCCCCGTCTTATTTCTTAATTTGTTCCGGGACCCAGCGTGTCACATCAGCCAAACATCAGATGGGCTACTGAACTAACCGATTGGGATAGCGGCTAAATATAACGGGCTTACCCGCACGCTGTAGTTTAGTAACCGGACAATTACCGGTACCGTGCTTCAAAGCCGTTGGTTAATTGGTGGTGGCATGTCAACTTTGCTGATCAGGTACATTCATTGAATCAAGATGGTGATGATTGTCGTCGTGTTGCTTATTTTGTCCTGGAGTTCCTGCTCCAAACCTACTTTACCTTTATGAATACCCCTTCTATTCCTTTTCAAATTACTGACTGGGACAAGATTCCAGCCATGGAGTACCCTGGCGAGTTGGGAACGGCTTTCTGGCAAACGCTTAAGTTCGGTTCGTTACGGGTCCGCCTGGTCAACTACTCGGCTAATTTTCTATCAGATCACTGGTGTAAACGTGGGCATATCATGTTCGTCGTATCGGGCGTACTGGAACTTGAACTGGCCGACGGACAGATTTTTCGGCTCACGCAGGGTATGTCTTTTGAAGTGTCTGATCAGGAAAGTACCCACCGAACCCGCACCGGTGCCGACGTGGGCGCTACGTTGTTTGTGGTGGACGGTGGTTTCCTGACGGGTGAATCGACCAGCTTATGAGTTACTTTTGCCTGCCAGACACATTCGACGTAGGTGTTTTGAGATGTCGAAGCGAGAATAACAAAAAAGCCCAGCACCGTTGGGTGCTGGGCTTTTCAACAGAGTAGGGGGCGACCCTTATTTGGTAGCAACGAGTTTCATCTCAACCGTGAAGTCGTCGTAGATCGCCTTGTCGCCAATGTTTTCGAAGAACGACTTAGAGCCGTAGCGGATGTCGTATTTCGTGCGGTCAAGGGTAGCTTTGCCCTGGGCGGTGATGGTATTACCAGTTGTTTTTACCGTGGCCGGGAACGTAACCGCATTAGTAATGCCTTTGATGGTCATGTTGCCCGTAACGTCGTATGCATCGCCACCCTTCGGCGTCACTTTCGTTACTGTAAACGTCGACGTCGGGTGTTTAGCCGTGTTAAAGAAATCCTCCGACTTCATGTGCCCAATGAATTTGGCATTTTAACCCGCATCGGTCAGGTCGGTGTTAACGATGCTGTTCATGTCAAAGGTAAACTGCCCGCCGGTCAGTTTGCCGCCTTCAACGGTCATTACGCCTTCGCTTAGTTTGATCGTACCACTGTGCTCACCGGTTACTTTTTTGCCATTCCAGTTCAAAACGCTTTTCTGCGTATCAACTTTGAAAGCGGTTGCTTTTTTGCCAGGCAAATCTTTGCCGGGCCCAACAAAGGCTGATGTGCCGGCGATCACCGCTACGGCGACCAAATTGGTTAAAAACTGACGTGTTTTCATAGGTTTGTTTTTTATTGGTTGTATATAAAATTAGTTGATTAATACGCTGTGTCAGGCCCGCAGCCGGTCGAGTAACTGGCTGAGATGGGTTGCCTCGTCTTCGGTGAGCTTGCAGCTTTGAGCCTTGTCCCATTCGGCCTGATAAACATCGAGACGCTTCAGGAGCGCCATTCCCTGATCGGTAATGACTACGTCGACAGCCCTACGGTCACTGGGGCACTCGGTCCTCAGGACAAGCTTTTTGGCCACCAACTTGTCGACCAGCCGTGAGGCATTCGACATCTTGTCGAGCATCCGCTCGGTGATGTCACTCACCTTCACGGGTGATGGGTGCTGACCACGCAGGATACGGAGAACGTTGTACTGCTGCAAGGTCAGGTCAAATGGTTTCAGCAACCTCATTTGGCTATCCGCAATCCAGTTACTGGTATAGATCAGATTCACCATTACCCGGTGGTAAGGTGTTTTAAACGGAACTGATTGTTTGATGTCTGTTTCGATTGACATGGCACAAAGATAATACATTTACATTAAATGTCGAAACATTTAATGTAAATAATTTTTTATCGGAAGGGTGTGATCTGCGGAGCCGACAGGTCGAAGTCGCGAAACCGCAGCGTGGGGATGCCCTCAAAAGCATACCGAAACGGAGCTCTATTATTAGGAATATTTGGATAAAAGGAGAACCTGATCTGAAAGCTGTTGAAGGTCAGGTTTTCGTTGCGCAGCCTGAATCCGATTCCATAGCCCTGGTAAAGCGGCCCGCGCAATAGTGGCCGGTCGGGAAAGCTGACCAAGCCAACATTGGCGAAGGTGATAATCGCCACCCTGAACCCAGCCAGGCTAAGGCGCGAGAAAAGGATATTTTCGTAATTGATGAGCCAGCGCCTGGTGCCACGTAATGCGTCATTATTAATGCCTATACCGTCTGTGTTAAGGCGATTGCTATTACTGCCCAGCGAGATGTACTCGTTCTCAAACCGACCGATACCCGTGGTAAAGCGGGTGTTGAAAAAATGTCTCAGGTTACCCCACTTCGTTTTCATCAGGGGGCTGAAATAGTTCGATTCGAGCGACAGCACCCCCTGTTCCATACGATTGGCGCGGATGTATCCGCCAAAGCTAAGCAGGCCGTAGAGGTAGCCAACTTGCCTGACATACTTGCCCTGGGAGAAATTCAGCCCTGTATACAGCCGCTGGCCCAGTTCGGCGTTGTCAAAGCCGACAACGCCTGCAACGGATTCACCAATTGGTACGTCTTCGGTACGGCCGAATCCATAAATAAGCACGTCGCGAATATATTTACGCCGGGAGAACCCCAGGCTGAACAACGTAGTGCGGCTATCCTGGTAGAGTTGGTTAGTATCGGCCGTCACGCTGGGACGATCCGTATACCCGTAGTTTACGCTTCTGAGGGCAATAATCAGTCGCGAACGGCCTTTTTCATCGGAGTCCGGCTGCCCGCTAAACAGCCGGAACGACCGGCCTAACCATATGTCGGAGTAATTGTAACGCAGTGGCACCAGCACAACCGAATCGTTACGGGTAATAATCCGGTTATTAACGTTCGTACGGTTGAATTCAATGGAACCGGCGTATTTGGTGTCGGGCGTCAGAAAAGGCCGGTATACCTGTACCGATGCCTGTTTAAGGTCGCGCAGGTACAGCAGGTTCGCCTGCGCCGTCAGAAAGGTTTTGCCAATGAACGGGATAACGTAGCGCCCCCGGTACTCGGCCCGCTGCCGGGGATCGTTGCCGTCGTAGGCTACCTGGCTGTATAACTGGTGGCCCAGGCCACGAAAGTTACGCTGCTCGAAACCAACGCTGAAGCGGTTTAGCGCCCCTGCTCCGCCCGTAGGCAACAGCGACCAGACATCCTGCGTAATTACGTATACATCGACAAACTGGCGGCTGCCCTCGCGTGGCATAACCAGAATCCGTGCATCGTGAAAAATGGATATACTGCGCAGAAGCCGCTCGTTGTCGCGCATAACGTTGGGACTTACTTCGTCCCCTTCCTTAAACAGGAGGTAGGACCGGCGAATCGTATTTTCGCGGGTGTTTACGTGTACGCGGTTAGCCGTTCGTTCGAGCCAACTGCCCGATTGCCGAAGCGTATCATACACCGATTGCCCGAACACGCCGAGCCGCCGGATGTAGATGGTCCCGATGATACGACCCGCAAAGGGCGTGAACGGGTTAACTTCAATCTGGTTAACCTCGCCGGTCCGAACGCGGCTATTATATACGTCCCGAAATACGGCATCGTAGAGCTGGCGTGTCAGGCGCCGTTTATACATGCTTGTTTTCAGACGGGTATAAAAAACGCTGTCGCGCTGCATCAGGATGCTGTCTGCAATGGCCGTTGAGTAGGGCGTAGCGAGTGAATCCGTAGCGGCTTTTCCGGCGTTGCGCCGGGTCGTATCGGCCTGGGCAAACAGAGAGGTAGGGCATCCGGCATACAGCATCAATCCTACTGCGCAAAAACGAAGCAGGATGAGATATGTGCGCGGATACGGTTGATTCATTACGAAAGGGTGGTACGGGTTAGAAGTTGCCCATTACGGATAGTTTAATGACAGCGTTGAATCAGACAACGCTTTTAAGATACAGCGGCTAAGGCGTGTTTGCATAGCCGCCTTAGCACGTGAGCAGTAGTTTGTAATTGCCCAAAACGAAGCCCCAAAATACGCCAACACGGCCGCTTATACCTATAACGGTTTATACAGCCAAAAATCCCGCTGGCGCTCCGACCCGAACTGGAAATAATGGAAGCCGAACGGCTCGAAGCCTATTTTTTTGTAAAATCCCAGGGCGCGGTCGTTACGTTCCCAGACGCCCAGCCAAACGGCTCCGTATCCGGCCGCCCGTGCCCAGTCGAGACAATAGGTCATTAGTTGTCTGCCCTGTCCCTGCCCTGTCTGATTCTGCCGGAGGTAGATACGCTGAATTTCGATGGCATTGCGTCGGTGCAGGGACGGCATACGGCGGGGTGCCGCGTGTCTGCGGAGTTTGGCGTAACCAGCGGGAAGCTGATTGGTATCCTGAAGCAGAAAAAACCAGGATCGTGGATCGGCCAGTTCTGTTTCCAGAATGGGCTGCGTTATTGCCGATGCCACGTACTCTTCCACGAGTTCAGCCGGATTGTGGGGTGGACCAAAGGCCTCGCGCATGGT
The DNA here is from genome assembly GCA_035296465.1 of Spirosoma sp. Taxonomy (GTDB): domain Bacteria; phylum Bacteroidota; class Bacteroidia; order Cytophagales; family Spirosomataceae; genus Spirosoma. The sequence continues at coordinate 3,426 of DATHAW010000169.1, read as the reverse complement.
TAGGGCTGCCAGGTCGGTGAGCAGGGCCGCGTCGGCGACGGTTGCGGGTCGGATGGTCAAGAAAATGATTGCCGGTTCGCTTTCCACTTACTCTTGGGCTGAATCGTCTGTCTCGGCGCACCATTGGTTTTAGGCCGGGCATGTTCCAGTAACCAGGCCGCCAGCACGGCCGCCACCTCATTCTCCGTCGCGGTAGGCTCTGATGTTAGTAAGCCGGGCGAATCCACCGATACGTCGGACCGGCCGGACGAATCGACAAGGGGCATAAAATATGTATTGACAAATCCCGTATCGAACTGCCCGCTCCGGAAGGCGTCGTGCTCCATCACGAACCGGCCAAAGGGCAGGGTCGTCTGCACCCCCGAAATCTGGTATTCGTCGATTGCCCGGATCATTTTCTGAATGGCTTCGTGGCGGGTGTCGGCATACGTAATGAGTTTGGCAATCATGGGGTCATAATAAATCGGGATGGCCATGCCCTGCTCGAACCCGTCATCGACCCGAACGCCGTTGCCCTGGGGCCGCACATACGTATCGAGCGTACCGACGTCGGGCAGGAAGTTATTCATGGGGTCTTCAGCATAAACCCGCAATTCTATAGCGTGTCCTTTGATCTGTAAATCCTCCTGGCGGATGGCCAGCGGCTTCCCCTCGGCAACGTAAATCATCTGTCTCACCAGGTCCACGCCCGTAATCTGCTCGGTAACGGGGTGTTCTACCTGAAGCCGAGTGTTCATCTCCAGAAAATAAAAGTCCAGCTGGTCGTTTACAATGAACTCAACCGTGCCGGCACCATAATAGCCGCAGGCACGCGCTACGTCGACGGCAGCCCGGCCCATGGCGTCCCGGATCGCAGGCGTCAGAACGGCCGAGGGGGCTTCCTCGACCACTTTCTGGTGCCGACGCTGAACGGAGCATTCGCGCTCGAACAGGTGAATGATGTTGCCATGCTGATCGCCCAGCACCTGGATTTCGATATGCCGGGGCGAAGTGACATACTTCTCAATAAATACCGACCCATCGCCAAAGGCCGATACGGCTTCGCTCACGGCCCGGTCCATCTGCTCGTCGAACTCGGCTTCATTTTCTACAATTCGCATGCCTTTGCCACCCCCGCCCGCGCTTGCTTTGATCAGAATAGGGTAGCCGATCTGGGCCGATATGGCTTTTGCTTCGGTTCGGTCGGTGATGGCGGATGGTGTTCCCGGCACCATGGGTATGTTATAGGTGGCAACCGCAGCTTTGGCGGCCAGTTTACTACCCATAATTTCGATGGCTTCGGGCGATGGGCCGACGAAAATCAAACCGGCTTCGCGTACCATCCGGGCAAATTGGGCGTTTTCGGACAGAAAGCCGTAGCCAGGGTGAATCGCATCCACGTTGAGCTGACGGCATACATCAATAATGACATCGGCCCGCAGATAGGACTCGGCCGAGGGAGCCGGGCCAACACATACGGCTTCGTCGGCGAAGCGAACGTGCAGGGCGTTGCGGTCGGCTTCGGAGAAGATGGCGACGGTCTGAATGCCCATTTCCCGGGCGGTACGCATGATTCGCAGGGCAATTTCGCCCCGGTTGGCAACTAAAAGTTTGTTGATGGCTGGCATAAGTTGACAGGGGCAGCAAATAAGTCTGTCGTAGCTGAGTAGGCTGCTCCCGGTTAGTTAACACACTGATTTACGCAAATAAGCTCTGGTTGGCGAATGAATTTAAATATATCGGTGTAAATCGCTGTTTGTGCATCAGGTCCGCTGAATTTAACGTATTCAATTTGTCTTACACGAACTTAAGCGTATTTTTGCACTTACCGCGTAAAAAACAGGGTATTAGCCCGCTAAACTACAGTACAAAGTGGATTTATTTGAGAAACTGCGCCATAACTTAGGTCCCATCGGCTCGTCTTCGCGTGAGTACAACGGCCACCATTACTTCTCATTTCCTAAACTCGAAGGAGAACTCGGCCCGCACATGCGGTTTCAGGGCAAAGAGGTGCTGAACTGGAGCCTGAACAACTACCTCGGCTTAGCCAACCATCCCGATATTAGAAAGGCCGATGCTGACGCGTCGGCGCAATGGGGACTGGCCTACCCGATGGGTGCCCGCATGATGTCGGGCAATAGTGATCTCCACGAGCAATTTGAGCGGGAGCTGGCCGAGTTTGTTGGCAAAGAAGATGCATTTCTGCTCAATTACGGCTACCAGGGCGTGATGTCGGCGATCGAAGCAGTAGTTGACCACCGCGATGTTATCGTTTATGATGCGGACTGCCACGCCTGCCTGATCGACGGCATCCGGCTCCACAAGGCCAAAATGGGCGAATACTATAAATTTAACCACAACGATATGGCCAGTCTGGAGAAGAATCTCCAGCGGGCTACCCGGAAAGCAGCCGAGAAAAACGGCAGCATCCTGGTCATTACCGAAGGGGTATTTGGTATGTCGGGTAAGGTGGGTAGCCTGGATCAGATTGTGGCGCTGAAAGATAAGTATGAATTCCGGCTGCTGGTCGACGATGCGCACGGCTTTGGCACGATGGGCGAAACCGGCGCGGGCGTGGGGGAACTACAGGGGTGTCAGGACGGCATCGATTTGTACTTCTCAACCTTTGCCAAGTCGATGGCCGCTATTGGTGCGTTCATTGCCGGCGACCACGACATCATCATGTATCTCAAGTACAACATGCGGTCGCAGACCTACGCCAAGTCCCTTCCCATGCCCTATGTGGTGGGCGGATTGAAGCGTCTGGACATGATCCGGAACTCGTCGGAGTACCGCGACAAGCTCTGGGCCAACGTCCGGGCGCTGCAGAGTGGCCTGCGGGAGCGGGGTTTTAACATTGGCGATACACAGTCGCCCGTAACACCCGTGCTGTTGCAGAATCTAAAGGGTGGTGTGCCCGAATTAACGGCCTTAATCCGCGATTTGCGCGATAACCTCGGCATCTTTTGTTCCGTTGTAGTTTATCCGGTTGTGCCCAAGGAAATTGTCATGCTACGCCTTATTCCGACGGCCGCCCATACGCCCGACGATGTACAGATTACGCTGGATGCCTTCTCGGTGATAGCTGATAAACTCGAACGCGGTGTTTACCGTCAGAATAAAGTGCAAATAGCCTCGGAAACGCTCGAAATATCGGCTGAAGCAGCCAGTGAGTAGGGTTTTTGCCGAAAATTTGCATTTTTCAGTTAAATTTTTGGCTCAGCTATTGCGCTGTATGTGAGAATGACTAAATTTCAGCTCAAAACCGCGTTTTTAGCGGAATTTGGGCATTTTTTCCACCTTAAACCCAGGCAAATGGCTATGGCACGCTTCGATGAAGTTAAGAATTTGGTGATGTCGCTCGAAGGTGATTTCGAGAAGTTTTATGAAAAGAAAAACCAGGCGGCCGGCACCCGTGTACGTAAAGGAATGCAGGAATTAAAGACG
>DATHAW010000168.1:0-3077 GCA_035296465.1 Spirosoma sp. | reverse complement strand
CTGGGACCTTTGTCGGGAATTATTACGCCTTTTGTGTTGGCAACAAACGGACCGTTAAGTTGGGCGGTTTTCAGACCGTCGTCCCAGGCTTTCCAGTTTGGCACGTCTGTCCAGACGCGCCAGATGACTTCCGGCGAGGCTGACGTTTCTACTGTGTGGCTGAACCGGATATTCGATTGTTGAGCCAGTGCGTGCCCAGACAGTAGCACAGCGAGCGCGATCATTAAGTTTTGCATTTACGTATATGTTTATGCAAAAATCAGCTTCGGCTAACCGGTACCACTGCACCTATGTTAAATTCGTTCGGCTCACCGACTATTTTTTCGGATGCGACTCAGTGATTGCGGGGCAATGCCTAAGTAAGACGCCAGGTATTTGAGCGGCACCCGCTGAACCAGCGATGGCTGAGCGGTCAGCATCGACCGGTAGCGATTCTCAGCGGTTTCAGTCTGCAAAGCCTCCAGAATCTCTTCTGTATACGTTTGCACTTCTTGAATCAATTTCCGGATGAATGTGCTCCACGCGTCAATTTTTAGCAATTCATAGGCATCCTCGTACGTCATTCGCCATAGCACACTATCTTCCAGTGTCTCGATACTCTCACGGGTGGGTTGCTGCGACGCGAAGCTTTTTTGGGAGGTAAACACGTAGGGCATGTCGGTAAAATACTTCGTGATGTCGTTACCATCTTTCAGAATAAAAAATCGCAGCAACCCGCTTTCCAGGAAATACAGATAACGGCAGATTTTCCCTTCGGCCAGAATTAATGTTCCTTTTGCCACTTCTTGTCTGACTAAACAGGTCTCAATCTGGCTCCACTCAGCATTGGACAGACTGGTGTAATTTGTGATAAACCGTCGAAGCGGGTGCATTAGGAAACCGGTATGTCTAACTCCCGTAAATATAGTTGAATGGTGTTTTCCAGGCCAAAATATAGTGCATCGCAAATCAGCGCGTGGCCAATGGAAACTTCCGACAGACCCGGCACGTGTTCCGCGAAGAAGCGCAGATTATCTAAACTCAGGTCATGGCCGGCATTCAGGCCGAGTCCCAGCTCCTGTGCTTTTTGGGCGGCCCGCACAAAGGGATCCACGGCAGCGTCCCGGTTTTCAAAGTAATGGACTGCGTAGGGTTCGGTATATAATTCAATCCGGTCGGTGCCCACGGCTTTGGCTCCCTCCACCATGCGCTCGTCTGCATCAACGAAGATGGATACCCGAATGCCGTCGGCTTTGAACGTACTGATCAGATGACGCAGGTGATCGGCGTGGCGGATTGTGTCCCAGCCTGCGTTAGACGTAATGGCATCGGGCGCATCGGGCACGAGCGTAACCTGGTCGGGCCTAACGCGTCTGACGAGTTCAATGAAACGCTCATCAGGATTGCCTTCGATGTTAAATTCGGTCGTCACCACTTCCTTCAGGTCCACTACGTCCTGGTAGCGGATGTGTCGCTCGTCGGGGCGGGGGTGAACGGTAATGCCCTGTGCACCGAAGCGTTCGCAGTCCTGCGCGACCTTCACCAGATCGGGATTGTTACCACCTCGAGCATTGCGAATGGTGGCAATTTTATTAATGTTAACAGACAGGCGGGTCATACGACAAAGAGTGAATGAGTGAAATGGCAAAATTACGCCTTACAGATTCGTAACTTTGCCCAAACAATGAAGGTTCAGGAAACAGGCGATGCTTATTCGCTCAATCACTCGTTCACTACGTTACTCATTCAGAAGATGTCGCTTAAACAACAAATTGACGCCGATATAAAGCAGGCCATGCTGGCCAGAGATCAGGACAAACTCCGCGCCCTGCGGGCGGTGAAGTCGCTGATCCTGCTGGAAGAAACAAAGGAAGGCGGTACGGGTGAGCTGAAGCCCGACGAAGAAATGAAGGTGCTGACAAAGGCTGTTAAACAACGAAAAGACTCAGCCGACATATACCGTCAGCAAAACCGCCCCGATCTGCTGGCCGTTGAAGAAGCTGAAATTGCTATAATTGAGAAGTATCTGCCGAGTCAACTCTCGGAAGACGAACTCAAAGCCAAACTCCAGGCGATTATGGCCCGCGTGGGCGCTTCGGCTCCGTCGGACCTGGGCAAAGTAATGGGCGTTGCGTCTAAAGAACTGTCCGGACAAGCCGACGGCAAAGCTATTTCGGCGATGGTGAAGACACTCCTTACCTAATGAGCAGACAAGCAAAGGGGTGAATGAGCCGACCATCTGCTCTGTCTCCTGTTTGCTTATTCAGCCGTTCATTCTTTGAATACGCTCGACATTCTCATGTTCATCCCCCTTGCGTGGGGAGCATTCAACGGCTACCGTAAGGGTTTGCTTGTGGAGATTGTGGCAGTCATCGCCTTCGTGGTAGCCATGATCGTTGGGTTCAAGTTTCTGGCCTTTGGCATCGACCTGCTCAGTCCGTACATCAGTCGCGATGTTGCGCGTAAGCTCCTGCCCTGGCTGGGTTTTTCCATCATTTTTTTCCCTACGGTGTTTATGATCAACCAGATGGGATTTGCCATCCGGCGGTCATTACGGTTTTCGGTGATCGGCACGTTCGACAGCGTGGCCGGGGCGGTGGTTGGAGTTTTTACATGGGTCTTTGGAATTAGTGTGATTCTTTGGCTGTTTAGTTATATGGGTGTAAAAATCCCTCCCCGTCAAACCAACGGCGCTATTTTGTACACTTACATCCGGCCCATTGCTCCAATAGTAATGGACAAAGCCGCCGTTTGGGTGCCTCAGGGTCTTGAAGCCGGAAAGAAATGGCGGGCAAGTAATGAACAGCAATGACTACGACAGCAACAATAAATAAGCAGGACATCCGCAAACTAACGGCGGCCCAGTTAAAAGACTGGCTCGTGCTGAATGGCGAACAGGGATTCCGGGCAAAGCAGATACACGAGTGGTTATGGAAAAAGTCGGCTCTGTCGTTTGAGCAGATGACTAACCTGTCGTTGCCCACACGGGAGTTGCTCAAAACACACTTCGAAATCCGGCCCCTGACAGTCGATCAGCAGCAGCGTAGCAATGACGGCACCATAAAATCATCGTTTCGGCTATTTGATGGTAATCTGGT
>DATHAW010000167.1:0-3660 GCA_035296465.1 Spirosoma sp. | reverse complement strand
ATCCGCTGCTTTTTTGTCACTTATGTGACCTTACGCCAGGGTGTCCTGAGCCTTCGTATTGGCCTCGGCTGCTGTTCGGCGCACCGAATCAGTAACAGTCTTGATCGTGTGCTTAGCTGAGCCCAGCGCCCGCCCGGCCTTATAGCGATACCGTGCCCGGTCTACAGCACTGATGGGTAAATCTATACCTCTTAAGCGGGTGGTTAGGTAGATGCCCGCTACCACCGCAGCGGCAATGCCAAGGCCGAGCATCAGATTTGACTGGTTCTCAGCTTCGTTAGCGGAGTCATTGGTCTCCAGCAGTTTACGCATGTTGGCCGCTACAAGCTGATCGGGCAGTATGTAAGCAGAAGCAACCTGAACTTTGTTGAACAAACCGGGTATGACTTTGTCTTTGCCCTGCATCAGCGCTTCGTACCCGGCTTTTGCTACGTAGGCCGGATCACCGGTGCGGGCCAACTCCCGGGCCCGTGTGTTCATGGCCCCGGCTTTGTTGAAGAAATCCGTGTCGGTGGCACCAGGCATCAATACCGTGACCATGACATCGGTGTCCTTTAACTCATTACGCAGGGCCTCAGAAAACGAATAAATGAACGATTTGGTCGCTCCATAAACCGCCATCAGGGGATGGGGCATTACGGATGCAATGGAGCCGAGCATGAGAATTTTACCCTCATTGCGGGCCACCATATCTTTAGAGAACAGCTTCGTGAGGTGTACCAGTGCCGTTAGGTTCACCTGAATCACGTTTAACTCTTTCTGCAGGTCGGTTTCGGTGGCAAACTTGCCATACTCGCCAAAACCCGCATCATTGACCAGCACGTTGACCGTAATGTTCTGTCGGCCTACCTCGTCATAAATCTCCTGGGGTGCTTCGGGCCTCGATAAGTCCTTTTCGATCACTGTAACCGATGCGGTGCCAAACTGCTGTCTGAATCGTTCGGCCATCTCCTGCAACTTAATCTCGTTGCGGGCTACTAACACCAGATTGTAGCCATCTTTGGCAAACAGGGTTGCCAGCTCCAGGCCAATGCCGCTCGATGCCCCCGTAATGAGCGCAGTTTTTCCAACGTCTGTCGTCATACGAATTGAGTAAATTAATTGGTTTCGACCTACTCAACCGGATGGGAGAAAAGATGTTTGGTGAAATGACTTACTTGGCCACCACCTTTAAATCAATTTTACGTAGCGCAGGTCTGGCAATGCGGGAGGTATCCAGTCGGCTCCGGCCGGTGCCGCGCCCAACCGCGTCGATACGTAAATAGTCTATTCCTGATGCCATTAACTGCTGTTTGATCTGATTCACCCGTTTGAATGACAGGGCTTTATTCGTTATTCCCTGCTGGGCATCATTGGCATAGCCAACCAGCTGAACCTGCAACCGCGGATACGTTTTGAGCAGTTGAGTTAACTCGCCGATGGTGGCCTGCGAACCGGGTGTCAAGGAGAGGGAACCCGGTTGAAACGTGACGCCTGTCAGCGGAAACACACGGCCTTTAGGCAGCGCGGCATTGCCGATATACGGAGCAAGCTGGCGTGTCAATACTCCTGACGACCCAGCGGCAACTCCAGGAACGGGAACCGCGGGCGATATCATCGTCGAACTCGTTGGGATGGTGGCTGGCCTGGAGACTGGTTTGGGCGTCATATCAGAAGGCACTGCCAGCGACCGGGCGACCGTGTCGGCGGAAAGGGTATCGCTGTTCAGGGGCGATACCTCCGTTACTTTTTCTTCGTTAGGGTGATTTCGGGTGTTTTGATACACATAGAATCCCACGGCTCCCAAGACTAATATGAGTAATGCGCCTATGCCCCACCTGACCAGCGAACTGGACTCGTCGCCTGAATCGTCCGGTGCGTAGTTAACGACTGGTCGGGTGGCTGCTCCGGGTCGCGTTGTTGAACGGGACTGACCCAATGGTGGGCGCACTGGAATTTCGACCGCCGTTCGCCGGGTCGGCGTAACCAGCCCGGCCACCAGTTGCTGAAGCCCAACTTTTTCGATAAGCCGGGGCATAAATTCGGCGGGTACGGCCTCAACAAAGGCTTCCCGCTCTGCAAACAGGGACGATGCCAGGCCATCGGCATCCAGCTTCTGTTCTTTAACGCGTTTGCCAAGCACATGCAGCACAATGGTGCTGGTCAGCCCGAGCAGCGAGATAGCCGACGAATTGCGAATGCCCGCATACCCCGAGATCATGTTGCTGATGGAGCTTTTCATGGCGGGCAACAAGTGGCTGATCACCTCATTGCCCTGGGTGATGAGCGTGTTGGTCTGAGCCGGGTCGCGCAACACGTTCAATAAATTATCTGTCAGGCTGCCATCGTAGCGGCCTTTCTGGATGTGATTGTAAAGTTGATTGACACCGATCTCCGTTGTAGTGCGCTTCATGAGTCCGCCCACAATGGTGTAGATCAGACCCTCAACTGCTTTGCGGGCTTTATCGGCCGGCTCGTCTACGTAGACAGCAATACGCGATAAGACATCCGGGCTGAGAACGTCATTAAACTGGTTAAACAAATTCATATAGTAAATAACGGGGCTGTTAGTACATAGAGCATAACCGGTAACGTTTACAAACGCCCCTTGTGATTCTTAGCCTGATGCACAGACTTCGGAAGCATCCACTCCGGAAGCCTCCACTCCGGGATAAAATTAGATAAGGTTTGGCAAAGGTCGCATAGGCCGCCGGGATAATTACCTCTTTTATCGCTTCGGCAGTCGCTCAATAGCTTTCTGATAGTCGGTTTCGACCGCCCGTAACCGCTCCTGACAGAACGTAATAAGTTCGGTAGCGATTTTTATTTTGCCCGGCAGTTCATCGAGCGGTACCTGCTCGTTTTCTATCTCGTCGATCAGCGTAGTCAGTTGATCGTAAGCGTCCTGGTAAGTCATTCGTTAATTTGTAAGAAGGTAAGACCGGGCAATGTGTCTGCTGGTGACGAACTCAGCTACTGAACACGGTTAAGCTTCCGTCGCGCAGCTGCACCTGAAGCACATCGCCGGGTCTGACATCGGCAACACTGGTCAGAATACGGCCCTCACGCACTAACAGCGCATACCCACGCCGGATCACATTGGCGGGGTCCAAATGGCGCAGGGTCACGGCTTTCTCGGTCAAATCAGTCTGGCGGTCACGGAAATAATTATGCAGAACGAAGCGTAGCCGTTCGCTTTCGCTGTCCAGTTGTTCGCGGGCAATGTGCAGGGCTTCGCGGGCAACATTGGCCAGGCGGTCATGCAACTGCAAACAGCTTTCCTCGAATTGTCGGTTATGATCGATCAGGAATGCGGCCACTTTCGTTGGGGTCTTTACGCTCTCGTGGCAAAGCATGTCGGTCAGGCTAACATTCCGTTCGTGGCCAATACCCGCCAGAACTGGAATGTCGAAACCGGATACGGTGTGGCCCATCAGGAACGTATCGAACGAACCGAAATCCAACTGCGAACCACCCCCCCGCACAATCACTACGGCATCGTAGGAAACATTGCTCAACCTGATTCGCTCCAGTTGCGTGCAGATAGCCCGCTCAGCACCAACTCCCTGCACCTGTGTTAAGTACTCGTCCACTATAAACGTATATCCATGAGCGTTATTAGCCAGTTCGTGCCGAAAGTCACGCCATCCGTCCGAGTTAGGGGCCGAAATCAGAGCCAGC
>DATHAW010000166.1:0-2872 GCA_035296465.1 Spirosoma sp. | reverse complement strand
CGCTGGGTGCGGTATTGGTAGCCCATTTCCAGCCGCCCACCCGCCAGCGGCAGCATCGCGTCGAGGTTGGCCCGGGCATTCAGAATCGGGCGGTCCGTTGTGGTCAGAGTATATTGCAGGGTATCGCGTCGGTCAGCCCGGTTCACGTTCAGATTACGCGTAAATCCGTCCAGGTAATCATATTCGTATAGCCCACCGGCAGTCAGGGTAGCTTTGGAAGCAAAGGTGTGCGTATAGTCGAGGTTGGCCGTCAGGAACTGGCCCCGCCTGCGCACAAGGTTGCTGTTAAAATAAGAAACCTGACCAATGGTCTGACCCGTCAGCCGATCGATTGTCCGGTTGTCGTAGATCAGATCGGCCAGCCGGCCTTCTGTGCGCTGGCCGTAGTACAGTCCGGCCGTCCAGCTATCGGTTTTGGTGGGCGAATACGTCACCGCCAGCCGGTTGGTGAACGTGTAGCGGTCGAAACTCCGCTCACCCACGCTTGGAAAACGGGTGTATCGGTTGCCGCGCGTAGTCCAGACGTCGCCAACGCGCCGGCCGGCAATGTCATTACGGAGGTACGCGGTGCTCAGCGTCCAGTCCCAGCGGGCACTGCGGTAACTAAGCGTTAGGTCGGTGCCGTAGCGAACCGACGGACGGGCGTTGCCAAAATCATTCAGGCTCGGCAGGCCGCCCTGCGCGTTGAGCAGCACCGACAGGCCAGGATCAACGCCTTTTTTGGTAGTGATGGCAATAATACCCGCCTTTCCGTCAGGGTCGTAGCGGGCCGAGGGCGTGGTGATTACTTCGATGGATTCGAGGGTGTTGGCGGGTAGTTGGTTCAGCAGTGTCCCTAAGTTGGTCTGTACGGGTTTCCCGTTGAGCAGCACCAAAAACCCATTGGCCCCGCGTTGCGTAACTTCTCCTTCGGCGTTCATGCTGATGCCGGGCAGGTTCTTCAGCACGTCGGTGGCCGTGCCCCCCACCGCCGACCCAAACTGAGCAGCCCGGAAGGTCTGGCGGTCAGCCTTCACCTGCACATCGGCGCGTTGACCCGTTACGGTTACCTCATCCAGGCGTTTCGCTTCAGCGTCCAGGCGTAGTGTACCCAGGTCCAACACCTCACCGCCCACCAGCGACAGCGGGCTAATAGTGAGCGACTTATAGCTTACAAAAAACGTTTTGAGCCGGTAGTTGCCTGGTTTCAGATTGGTTAGCCGGAACTGGCCAATAGAGTCGGTTAGGGTTCCGCCAATGACCACTGAGTCGGCAGATTGGTAGACGGCCACACTCACAAACTCGATGGGCCGGGCTGTTTGATCCGTCAGGCGGCCCCGCACCTCCGCCTGACCAAAAGCAAGCTGACTCACAAATTGCCCGATTAGAACAACGGCCAGGAGCTGTTTTTGCATGCAACAAAGGTAGCGATTGGATTCACAGGAGGTTGCCTGATGTGCCACTTAACCCGGTTTCAGCCCACATACGTGCCCTCGTCTGTTTGCCGCAGCAAAGCCAGCGGTAGCAGCGTGGTCAGGCATTATGACCCAAATTCATACCGGCTACCCTCAGTGTTAATCAATTCACCAAAGCCACTGAACAGGGTAACGATGGATGTTCTCGTCCTTAGTTATAAGTGTTAACCCCTCGACCAGACTCTGCGTAATCAGCACACGGTCAAATGGGTCTCGATGAATCATGTCAAGCGTCAATAACTCGCGGGTGTGCAGAAATGTAATGGGCAGTATGTCAAACCCGTTATTTTCTATCAAGGCTAGTAAACTTTCATACCCCGGCTTAAACGTAAGTGAACCAAGCCTGATTTTAATAGCCATTTCCCACAGCGTTGCTACGCTTACAAAAGCGGTATTCTGGTCGTCCTCTATAACCGAGCGAGCTTTAGCAGACAACTCCTGATAATCACCATTCAGAAACCAGATTAACGCGTGGGTGTCAAGTAATACATCCATCACCTATAATCAGCAAAATCGTCCAGCGGCTTATCAAAATCTGGTGTCATCTCGAACTGCCCTTTAGCACTACCAAATACCGGTCTCTTCTTAAATTGATCCGTTTTCTGCTGTTTGGCTTTAAGGAAATCGATAAAGTCTTCCACTTCGGCCTGGTAGGGAGCAGGAAGCGCCTGAAGCTTTTTGTATAGCTGAATGTAGGTCATTACAAATACGGCGATTAGCGGTGGAACGGTGCCCTAACACCGTCAAATATCAGCAAATTGAAACTGAATACAAATCATAGATGAGTTTCAGCCCACTTACGTGCCCTCGTCTGTTTGTCGCAGCAGGGCCAGCGCCGAGAGGGTATCCAGCAGGGGCTGCACGGTGGCCGGGCGTAGTTTGCCGAACCGGGCTGCCACCTGCGCCACGCTGACCGGCCCATCCGACTGCTGCACTACGTCGCGGAGGGCCTGCATCTGACCAGCCAGGTCTTTGGGCCAATTGCGGGGTGTATCCGCTTGTGATGACGTAGCGCCGGGCGTATCGGCGGATGCCTCTGAAATGGGCAAATTCATACCTAATTGTGCGCCCGGAACGCCGGACCGTTGATATTCCGGTCGCAGATACCGGATGTGGCCTGCCTGTTCTTCGGCGGCTCGTTCGTGGTTCAGACGTACCAAACGGGTTAAAATCTCAGATTCAGGCAGATTGTCCGGCCAGCCGTAGGCATCGGCGACGGCCACATCGAGTTGCTGGTGGAGGCTGAGCACTACCGATGCCAGCCCCTGCTGATTGATGGTTTGGTCTTTGGCAGTCAGTGCCTCGCCCGCCGACCCGTCTGACCGTCGTAACTTTTCCACTACGTTGTACAAATCGGTGAGCGTCAACGTAGCGTGTAAGGCCTGTTGCCGTTTGCGGTGTGCATCCAACTGCTCGGC
>DATHAW010000165.1:0-4171 GCA_035296465.1 Spirosoma sp. | reverse complement strand
GCAGATGTTTGTTCTCTTATGACCAGAGTTGACCTGGTTACCAAAAAAGAGGGGGATAACCAGCCCCACAGCCAATTATCCCCCTCTCTGCTTTCTTTCTGTTTTATTGATACACCCGCACGTAGTCGACTTCCATCCGTTGCGGCCAGATGGTTTCATCGACGCCTTTTTGTCCACCCCAGTTGCCGCCTACGGCCAGGTTGAGCAGCAGGTAAAAGGGCTGGTCGAAGGGCCATTGCGCTTCCGAATTGCCATTTGTCTTTTTATCGAAGGAAAAATACGTTTTGTCGTCCACCAGAAAGTTAATCTGCTCGGCCGTCCATTCAACCGCGTATACGTGAAATGCCATTGTCACATCGGAAATAGTTATTAGACCTCCCTTTTCTGTGTGTTGCCGGTGATTATATGCGCCCGTGTGCACGGTACCATGCACCACGCCCTCGTCGAACCCAACGTGTTCCATGATGTCGATTTCGCCACAAAGGGGCCAACCCACCTTGGAAATGTTCTGACCCAGCATCCAGATTGCCGGCCAGGTACCAACCCCTTTGGGCAATTTGGCCCGCACTTCAATACGCCCATAGGCCCAGTCAGCTTTTCCTTTCGTTATGAGCCGGGCCGACGTATAGTTTTTGCCCTGGTAGTTTTCTTTACGCGCTTCAATAATGAGGTTTCCTCCTTCAATGCGGGCGTTTTCGGCCCGCCGGTCGGTGTAGTACTGCAGTTCGTTGTTGCCGAACCCACTGCCGCCCGTTTCGTAGGCCCACCGGGCGGGGTCCGGCAGTCCGGGCTTAGTGAACTCATCGGCCCAGACAAGTTTACGAGCCACGGGAGCTACGGTCAGGCTGGTTGGCGACGTTACGTCACCCATTGGCGAAACACGGAGAGGCACAGTGCCCTCAGGACTTATGCAGGTCAGCAACAGGGCAATCAGGAATGGATTCATAAGAAACATATGTTTTTATGGGTAAATGACGGCGACACTGTGGTGGACACACCCGCTACACTTTCTCTTGTTCACGCGTTTACTTGTTACTAAATGCCCACGTCAGGAAATCCGGCATGATGGCACTCCAGGTTTTAGGGTCATGTGTGCCACCGGGTATCTCTACGTAGCGGATGTCCGTTTCTCGATCATAGCCTTTTCTGACCAATTCGTCCATCAGGTCGGTGGTGTCGTCGATGGCGTCGATGATCCCATTGTTGTTACGGTCGCTGGTTTCATCGTCCGTACCGGTCTCAAACCAGTACTTTAGGTTTGGTTGGTAGGTGCCTTTCCGAACCAGATCGTGCATGATCCGGTCGGTTTCGTCGCGGTAGCCCGCTTCCGTGCTTTTGCTGCGCCACCAGAACGATCCGGAAAACACACCCGCCCGCGAAAAACGCCCGGGATGGTGAAACACCATATCGAACGCCGACAATCCACCCAACGAAAAGCCCGCAAAAACAGCGTCGGCCGGGTTGTGGCTAACACGAAAGTGTTTCCATACGTACGGCATCAGTTCGGTCAGGACAAAATCAGTATACAAACCTGCTTTGCTGCCCCGGCCCATGTAGTCAGCCCGGTCAGCGGTGCCATACTCCTGAATCCGGTCACCAGCGTGAATGGCAATAAGCACAAACGGCTGGATGGCCTGCTGTTTATAGAGCGAATCGAGCACGGACTCCATGCGCAGACGGGGCAAATCCTGGCCATCGTTCAGGTATAATACGGGATAAACAAGGCCGGATGCGTCGTAATTCGGGGGCAGTATTACGTCTAACCGAACGCTGCGTTTAAGCGGAACAGAGTAAAGCGAATCGTCGCGACGGATCGTCACCGCAAACGGTTCGGGCAGGGCCTGAGAAAACTCAGCCATAATGACAAAAAGGAGCAGAAGGTACGGCATTTCTAACCCAAAAGTAGGCGATTTTTTGGCCGGCCGGATGTGGATAGTTGCGGGTTCTGCCGGTTTACCTTAATTTCGACCGAATTTCACCTGACTTTATACCCTCCCAACGCTGTGCAGGAAGCCTATCGAACGTGGTATTCACACCACCTCGGCCGCGACATGGAAATGCTGGTTTACGGAAATTGGGGCTACCCCATTGTCATGTTTCCGACCTCCATGGGCCACTACTACGAATACAAGGACTTCGGTCTGACCGAGACTGCCCGTTGGTTCGTGGAATCAGGCAGGATTAAGTTATACTGCATTGGCAGCATCGACAAAGACAGCTGGTACGCCAAACACCTGCACCCCGGCACCCGCATCTGGAACCACGTTCTGTACGACAAATTTCTGCACGAAGAACTCGTACCGGGCATTCAGCGCGAGTGTAATGTCCAGAAAATCGGCGTTTCGGGCGCGTCGTTTGGTGGGTATCACGCGCTGAACTTCGCCTTCCGCCATCCCGAACAGGTCGGGCACCTGCTCACAATGGGCGCAGCGTTCGACATCCGGTCGTTTCTGGGTGGGTATTACGACGACAACGTTTATTTCAACAACCCGCCCGATTTTATGCCGGGGGCACAAAACGACGAATTTTACCGCATGAACATTGTGCTGGGTACGTCGGAATATGATTTTTGCAAGGGCGGCAACTACCAGATGTCCGATATTCTGCGCCATAAAGGCATCCGTCACCAACTCGACGTAACACCCTGGGGTAATCATGACTGGCCGGTCTGGAAAGATCAGTTTCCCCGTTATCTAAGTATGATTTAAGCGAATTAAACTCGGGTTAAACCATTGATCAACTGGAAACACGTATCAGTCGGCGGGTTCTGTCTATTATTTCATGATACCGTTTGCTAATTAATAGCGCTATCTACGCTAACAAACTACTGATAGATTAAGTAGAGTTATATAGAATTACATACCAGGGTAAATACTGATAGTAATGGGATTAGTGTTTATCTTGATTTGGGGTATGTTCATATAGTCATACTTAAGTATTCACCCTTATTTAGGAGATGTATTGGGGTACTACAACGCTTGTACCAGCCTCAGCAGCTCTGTGTGGCGGATTGTACTGAACGCCACATATGAGTTTCTGTAAGTCCAATCCCTCCTCTTGAAATGGTAGTTCTGTCTGTAATCTGTCAGTTTGGGTTGGCTGTCCTTTTCGCCAAAGAAGCCAGAGAAGCCATTTCCAATCAATCGGGCGCTTTCTGCGTGATTAAATGCACATTAGCGGCTGTCATGTATTTATCCCTCGGAATTCTGCTCGCCTGGCTCCTATTGACTCAACCCATCAAAACGGCCTTTAATTAAATAGTTGTGGACTTCTCTACAGGTTGAGGGCTGTTTTACGTAGGGGTAACGGTGCCGATACGGAGTGCCTGTTTACCAGCAACGCGGAGTTATCTGTAAGAACCGATGCAAAACGCCCCATGCCATAGAGTCGGGCGTTTTGCTTTTACCCCCTTCCGGTTGCAACTTGCGGGGCAAGAAACCCGGCAACGTGGTACCTCATAATAGCAGTGTTTCACCAAACCAATAAAATTACTTCTCAGCCAATTGACTATGAGTAGACAAACCAAAATAGGCATATTGTTCGGGCAGGAGAACACCTTCCCTCAGGCATTCGTCGACCGCGTGAACGAGAAACAAAGTCAGTTTAAAGCTGAATTCGTTTACATTGATCAGGTTGAGCAGAGCGTACCAACCGATTACGCCGTCATTATCGACCGCATCTCCCAGGACGTACCGTTCTACAAGGCGTACCTGAAAAACGCGGCCCTCACGGGTACGGCCGTCATCAATAACCCCTTCTGGTGGAGCGCCGACGAAAAATTTTTCAACAACGCGCTGGCCGTGCAACTTGGCGTTCCGGTACCGAAAACCATCCTGCTCCCTTCCAAAGAACGCCCCGATGACACGAATCACAATTCGTTCCGGAACCTGGGCAGCATGAACTGGGACGCTATTTTTGGGCACATCGGCTTTCCGGCTTTCATGAAACCTCATGCCGGGGGTGGTTGGAAGAGTGTCTATAAAGTAGATAATCCAGAGCAGATGTTCCGGTCCTATGATGAAACAGGGCAACTGGTCATGCTGTATCAGGAGGCCATCGACTTTACGGATTATGTCCGGTGCTACTGCATTGGCGGCAAGGATGTGTTGATCATGCCCTACGAACCGCGCAACCCACACCACCTGCGCTATGCATCAGAGCTAAAAGCATC